>JAFGEK010000130.1 GCA_016931625.1 Deltaproteobacteria bacterium
ACTCTCTACGTCATGCCCTCGAAAGAGGGCATCCAGTAAAGCCTAATAAAATCGATCAATTACAGAGATGAGATCAAGAGTCAGATTGGTGAGGGGTCTTCTATGTAGCCATTTTTAATGATCTGCTCGTAACGTTGCTGCAACGCTTTTAAAGTTCCACCACCTAAACGTGTTCGCCCATATTTTTTAGCTAAAACAACGGCGCGATGCATATCGAGCAAGCAAGCAAACATTTGTTTCGCCCATACTTTACCCATCTCTTCATTAACAAAGGTTAAGTCGCGAAGATGGTGGGTATTACACAAACTATGTTTACAGTCCTTATAACTATAGTATGGCTGCCAATAATCATGAACCAAACGACCACGAAAAGCTGGGATGATTCCGATATCTTCCATTGCTTCTGCACCGCGTTTACTATGAACCGCATAGTAGGTATGCAGTTTATTACAAACCACATGCAGCCAATTACGTTTGCCTTCTATGCGTAAGCCTGTTTCATCTGCATGTGCAAGTTTGGCTTTTTTGAGTAAATTAGCTATCTTTTTAACGCTTGCTTCTACATTACTATCAGCATCGGCAATAATATTTGCTAGGGTTCCTTCGCTGATATGAAGGCCAAATATATTTTCGATAATTTCACAAGTGCGAGCTGATGGTATGAGCTGATAAGTACGACAGTAGGTTGCGAAAGCTTTAAGGCGCGGGCCATAGCACACAGATGCATTTACATAGTCATGAAAATTACCATGATTTAGTGTTTGGCAATGAGGACATTGTTTTGCCTCTAAACAAAAATCCGTCACTTCGATTTTAACTGGGGGAATATCATGAACTTGCCGTGTTTCTTTGATAACACCGACAATATTTTCTAGTGATGCACCACATGAACATTTTTGGGGCGTGTAGGAAAAATTAGCGCATATTCTTAAACGCTTATAACACGTAAACTATCAAATACCACTTTCATCAGCCAGAGCGCTGCCTACCATTTTTGATTTTAATCTGACAAGGGGTAATAAAGATTTATAGAGTTATTTGCTCTAACACGAAAGATTTAGCGATGTAACAGTGCCAACAACATGTCGAGTATATTTATAAAATTGTGCCTCTGTTCTTTCTCTATTGTACCTCGGAGGATTTAGAAAATAGACGCCATTTAGCGTTATGGCAAATTTGCTTAAGCCCAGCAGGTATATTAACTGCTTTAATTCCATCGCTTTGAATTAATAGGTAATCATAATCTCCGATACCGGGTGTATCAGAGAATGTTTTAACCGCACGTATAGCAAAATGCTCACCTCCATGAATAAGTGGATCATATCCTCCTTTTTGAGCGACATAATAAGCATGCGTATGTTGATCAACAGGCGGCCAAGCTGAAAAAACTTGTTCTTGAGAAACAATTGTTTTAAGCAAATGATTAGGCTTCATGCATGCAAGAACATCGTCAAAACCATGCACTAGATTATCAAATTTGTAAAAAAACTGAAAGACACCTGAAAAATAAACAATAAAAATGGCTAAAGATGCAATAGTTGCGAATTTGCTAATTTGTTTAATTGGTATCGTCGGTGTAATGGCTAACAATGCAATAGCGACCAATGGAAAGTAACGAAAATTAACCCCCCCAAGCCCCTGCTGATGCCAATTCTACTGGCGTTATAATATAAGCAACAACTAAAGCGATAAAAATAAAAAATGCGAGCTTATCTTCTGACGTTTTAAATATTGGCGATTTAGCAATTTTGCATTTAATTATATTGCCAATGAATACTATTGTAATAAGCACTAGCGCCCCATACATCGCGGCACGCCCTAATCCATGGTCAAATAGCTGGAACTGTTGATTCAAATACCAAATAAAATGATGATAGGCTTGGCTGATCGATGGTGTAAAATTTTTTGCATTAGTTAGTGATTTCCATATCCATGGTAGTGTTGGGCTACAACCAATAAAAGCAATAGCGATACTACCTCGTAAAAACTTACGTCCGGCAGCAACAAAAAAACCAATAATCATTAAAGCAAAAGGAACTACCAGAATTAAATGGGCAATCACTGCGAGAAAACCACTTACCGCTACCAGCCAAAAATATTTTATTTTATTACTCTCATAATATTTTAATAAACCCCAATAAGCGAACAATATTGTGGGCAGCCCCGCAAATACTGGCATGAAGCCATAAAAAAAAGAGACGTTATAAATAATGGAGCTAATAGTATTATAAACCATGCACGCTTACGTTTTAGTAAGATTAGCCATGATGCTGCCAAAAATGCACCTGCAAATAAAGTTATGGTGATTTTAGTACCACTTAATACTCCGAACAAAGCCACCAAAGGTAAGGCGAAAATATAATAAAGATAATATGGAACAACTGATAAATTAGTTTGATAAAAAGATGTAGTAACAACGTCGCCTTGCATTAGACGTAAAAGTATTGACGTGGTCGCCATATGATTAGGTAAATCAACAGAAGGCAGGTATGTGAAAAGCCAAATTGGGGCGATGGATATAATTGCAAAAGTAATAATTACGCAGTTTCGTTGTATCTTTGACATTTCGCCGGGCCAGGTTGGAACAAGTCGCTTTGTTCATTAAGAATATTTACTTAATATCTGAACGTTTTAATAAAACTGCACGGTTAAATGTTTTTATTGCCTCCGTATTAGGTATCTGACATTCCATCGCTCTATCCTCTAGTACAAACATCGGCGCCGATGCTATCATTGACTCGACTTTTTGGCATGAACCAGGCCATTCATATAAGTTCGCTTGCGGTAAATAACAGCGCCATGCATACCAGCAACCTTTATCCCCAATTACAGTCACTTCTGAATTAAAACCTACTTGCTTTGCAATTTTATCTCGCCAATCCCAACGCCGCATGGGATTGCCTCCAACTATTCCTATACCTCCTGCAAGTATTATACATGTGATCGGATTGAAATACTTTCGCCATTGCTCAAGATTATAATATTTATTAATTAACAGCGCAGCAACTGTCATTATCGCTAATAACGAAACGCCGTCTAATCTTAAAGGCAATCCGAGATAAGTAATAACTGCTGCAGGTATAATCCATTTTATCCATGCTGGCTGACCTTCTTGCCATATTTTTAAAATAATATAGGCAGTACCAATAAATAAAGGCAGCATTATAACAACTTGATACCAAGCTAGATATGTCTTAATAAATACCCCTACTACCAAATACTGTAGAACAAATAAAGCAGACCAACTAATATATAGTTGCTTTGTAAACACTGATGTCAATTTACGCCATAATAATGCCCACCCAAATGCCCCAAAGGCCCAAGGCAGTATACCTAAATATTTATTTAATGTTTCAGAATATGCATTGGGAAGTCGAGTATGATTTTCTAAGACATGTGTAAAGCGCGATATGATATGATATCCGACCCAAGATTCGATAGCTTTTTCGCCAACAATATTAAAAGTAGCCAAAAACCACCATACAGAAACAGCTAAAGTTATAATGCCTACCACAAATAAACGTTTTAACCATCCGGGTCGACGCTGGATTAATTCACTAATAAATATTGCTGTTGGTGCCATCAACGCAAAAGATTGCTTAGCTAAAATTGCCAAACCAAAAGCAATACCCGCTGTTGATAACGAAAACCATCTAGCTCTCCCTTGTTTTGCAAAACCATAAGCATATAAAAGCAAGCCTGCCGCATAAAGTGGCGCAACTAAATCCTCAAGCCATACGCGAGAACCCATATCTAGCATTGCTGATGATAAAAGCACTAAAGAAGCTGTCAAGGCTCCAAAAAATCTGCCTGCAAAGGCGACGCCGCTTGCCCAAATAAACAAGATTAATGCTACCAGTCCTAAAGCGGTAGGTAATCTTAGAGCGAATACGTTCCATCCAAATATTTTAATGCTAGCTATTTGCAGCCAATTCACTAATGACGGCTTGCCGTACCATGAAAAAAACTCACCATCTTTTGTTATTGGGTATAAATATTCACCATGCTCAACCATATTTAGGGTTGTACTAGAATACAAACCCTCATCAAAAGATTCGATAGTTTTAGTGGTGAGCGACAATAGAATTGCGGTAGTTGCAACTACGAATAGAATTGTAAAATCTACTGCATAATTTTTTTTTAACATGTTGGAATATCTTTTTAAGTAATCTAGCTCTTTTAATTAGCGGTGACATAATTTTTTTATGCCACCGCTTTTTAATTTTCTACTTTATTTACAAATAAATGTTAAATTAATATAGCGGCAACTTATTTGGTTAGTATTAATACTATTGCGCTATCTTTAAAAACAACCCCAAGTACAGCTTGTACCATTTCCATTTGTATTACTGGTTCGTACACAAAAACTCCACTGACCAGGGGTTGTTGCAGGTTTAAATGCAGTGCAATAATTTGATGTACCAGTAAGTAAACTTGAAAATCCATGACTTTGTAACGCACAAAAAGAAAAATTACCCACGGTTTTGCAAGTTTCGTTACTTTGGTTATTATTCTCCACCTTAACTTCCGTAACTGTAATTCCAACCTTTGAATTAGTTACTGCACCACTCGCAATTTCATCTGTCCCAACAGCGCTACTTGCAATATCATTTGCAGCTATTGAGTTATCCGCAATTTGAGCACTACCTACAGTATTTGCAGCAAGATTGGTTGCTTGCCCGGATGCATTTGCCGCTGCCACATAAAAATCAACTTCAGAAGTAGATACGCATCCTGTACAATTTAAATCATTGGCGCTATTTGCCACTACAGCCGAATTCGCGGCGCCACCTTTGCTCGTACTGTCCGCGTAATTAAAGGTTACATCACTTGCAGTGCCCGCCGTTGTCGCACTACCAGCCGTTGAA
>JAFGEK010000131.1 GCA_016931625.1 Deltaproteobacteria bacterium
ACTCTCTACGTCATGCCCTCGAAAGAGGGCATCCAGTAAAGCCTAATAAAATCGATCAATTACAGAGATGAGATCAAGAGTCAGCGCGAACGCGGGGGTCCATAACATATTGTTTTTACATAACATTCCTGGATTCCTGCTTTCGCGGGAATGACGTTATTGTTAGTATAATTGTTAATATTATCGAGTTTTGCAAGTGGCTCAATATAACGATAAAAAATAGGGCGTCTTCGATTCCCGGCGCCTCAACCAGTTAACATATTGATAACATTGATGTTTGTCGGTGGGTCGGGGACGAGGTCCCTGACCAGGTTCCTGAGTGTTCAAGTTATAAGCGAATTGCTAACACTAAAACATTTTAGAACTGCTCGTTCAGGAAATGGTTCTTTCAGTTTTACGTGAGGCATGCCTGCTAACTTTTTTTCAAACTTTAATAACTCTCGATTTGTAAATACAGCACCTTGGTCTTCTAGCCACCAAGAAACATGAAAACAAATATCTGTTAAAGAGCCAACAACCTTACGGTCATTAGTTGGTGCAAAAGTAACAATCTCAGTAGTGGTAATTTCTTTGTGAATTGCCTCATTATCTATGCCAATCAATGAAAGCAGATTAGCTAGGCGTATACGAAATTGAAATATGACCTCAATTGGCTCTAAAGCAGGGATCACTAGCGCTAATCTCGTCATTGCATTTGCGCAGACAACGATAGGTATGGGGATATCAATAATATTTGCGAACCAATCACCTAGTTTGCCTGTTGTTTCTGACGGATTTTTAGTAAGTTTTACGCCAAGACGTTGGGCTAAACGTTTAGTGCAGCGTAAAGTTAACATTTTGACTTTGCCTCAATTTTGAATTGATAAATGAAGCGATAGTCGCTTTTCAATATTTTGCATATCACTTGTCGATCAATTTTTTCTACGGTATGGCAGTAAAATATATTTGGAGGCGAACATGAGCCACGATATCGATCTAGGAAAATTTAGCGAAAAAGAGCTTATTCAACTAAATCATCGAATTGTCGAACGCCTTAATCAACTGCAGCAAACTAGGCGTTACCACGAATTAGCAAAATTTAATGTCGGTGATACGGTCTCGTTTACCCCAGAATGTGGCCATGTTGTAATTGGTACAGTAGTACGCCTGAATCAGAAAACAGCTACTATAGTCGCTAAAGATGGCATGTCGTGGCGAGTATCACCAACTTTATTATCGAAAGTACAAGAGGGAAATGTACTTAAAGAAAACCAAGGTGTTTTAGTATCGTTAATCGATTATATAAAAAGTCAGCAGGTATAGTATTTGCCTCAGCGGTGCTAACTTATTGGATTTAGTAATACTATTACTATGCTCTAAATTTCTCACCAAACTGTTGTGCAACGCACGCACACCAGACATCGATCTGAAAATTGCACCACACATAGATTTTTTGTGCAGTGGGGGGGCTTGTATTGTGGCTGCCTCGTTGGCGCTATGTGGCCTGGGTGATGCGTCCGGAGGTGGGGGTGGGGGATTATGTGTGGCTGGAATTATTTTGAATAGCTCGACATTAATTGGTGCAGTCGGTGTGTTATGACTTTTGTTGTCTAGTAGTGCAGGATTGAAGCATAAGCGTTATTTAATCCCATCCCAGTTTTGCAATAAAACACAGGGATCATTATTAGGCGTAAGTATCGTTGTGTGCTGTTTTCCTCTTGTTATGCTAACTCGCAAATTATAGCTTGTATAATCATTTATTTGGTTGCTGCTATTCCCAAGCACTATACGGTCAAAGTTAGCGACAATTTTCCCTTTAACGATTATGGGCCATCCTTCAAAAATAATCACTTCGTCAAATTGTTTGCCTTTAGCTTTATGCATGTTCATGATTAGTACACCAACCTCAACCTTTTTATTGGTAGCGAAGTGTTCACGAACAAATGCTTGTTTAATTATTTCAAGAGCTTTGGTGTAAGCACCATCATCACGCCAGTTTTGTGATAATGCTTGTCGGAGTTGTGTGCCGCGTTCAAATAATCGTATATTTCGTGATTCTTTTGCAACGTCTCTTAGCTGTGAATGTGAATAGCTGCTGTTTTCAAGTTGATGTTGAATTGCTTGCCAGTCTTTATCCGTTACTCCAATCAATTTTAGTGTTCGTGCATGATTATATGTCTCGCGTATTTTAAATAAAATACTATTTTTTCTTTCTGCCTTACCATTAGTTAAAGTAGTTAGATGTTTTTTGTGGGATTTCTGTAAAGTAGTGGCAGTGGCTATATCTTTCTTTGTTGGTGTATCGCCACCTTTACCCTGGTAGTAATTTAGCAATAAATCAATAAACTTATGAAAATGTTTATTGTTTAAATCAGGCTGCATTAAATAAGAGATTATATTAGCTCTTAATATGGCGGCTTCTAATTCAATTACCGCAACGTGAGGGATACTACGTAAATTAGCTGGTGGAGAACGTAAAATATCGGATACAATTCTTGTCATTTTTTTGGTAGGGACAAGAATCGCAAGTGTCCCAAAATCTCCGGTGTCTGGCACCATTTGATTTGGGCATTCCAACATGGTCTGATGGGGTAGTCGTCTCGGGGTAAATTTTTACATTTGCTACGTACTTTTGTTAAAAATGTTTCATAAAAGGCCATTTTTTCAACATGCTTTGGGGTATTGCCTTTTTCTTATGCCATTAGCAGTACTTATTTATGACTCTTCGCGCGCAGCGCGATTGGCTCTTAAGAAAAAAAAGATTGTGAAAAAAAAAATTAGAGATACCATAGCGTCAGGAGAAGTTATATGCTTTTCTTCGCGGTTGCACTACAGTTGTTAATTATCACAGCTGAAAAACCACCACTGCCAATAGAAAACGATATTTTAAAATCATCTAATTTAAATGCTTTTAGTCTCGAAGACCTTCTCAATATTGAAATAATTACCGCCTCAAATAAGGCTGAAAAATCTTCTGATGCCCCTGGTACAGTTATTATTGTAACTGCTGATGATATTCTGAATCGCGGATATAATGACCTTGCAGATCTTCTTCGTGACCTTCCTGGTATCGACCTTGTCGAGCACGCCGGACGTTTCGGAGAGCTGGTAACGATACGTGGTATCGAGGGTAATGATCGTTTTCTTGTGCTTATTAATGGACATCGTATCAATTCTCCTTAGGGTTGGTTTTTAAGCTTGGGGCCATTCTTTTTCATTGCAGATGGCAGAACGAGTTGAGATACTCTATGGTCCATCGTCGGTGATATACGGATCCGATGCTTTTTCAGCGGTAATAAATATTATACCCAAAAGACCTCAAGCAGATAAAAAGCAGTTTGGCGTTCGTTTGGGCTATGGTTCTTTTAATACTAACGATTATTATGCCGAAGGTTTGGTTTCGAATAGCGATTCGTTCTCAGTTACGGTTATGGGACGAGTTTATAACTCAGATGGATTTCGTTTTCCATATACCGGCTCCTATGCACCCATTAAGCAGTATCCAAACCCACTTGTGCCGCAAATGCTTCAGTCGATCAATGATCATAATCTGTTTGCTAATATTAGCTATCAAAATTTTCATTTTGGTTATTTTAAAAGACAATTTAACGAGGGGAGTGCCACTGGTCTTACGCCACGTCTATATGTCTATAACGATGAAAGCAAATGGATTGCTCAAGATAATATATTTTGGCTTGATTACACATATGATCTAGGAAAATTTGGTGAAATTAATGCTGACATAACCTACTCTCATTTTAAACTCATGCCAGAAACACAGTTTTTATTATTTACACAATCTACTGGATTTAATCGCGAATATATGACAGGTCTTGATCAATCCATACGAATAAAAACGACCTACAATGTGGACCTGCTTTATGATTTTAAAGTAACTTCGGGGATTGAATATACCTATATCGACAGTATACCACCCTTTGCAAATATTTCTTTATATGGTGAGCCTGTTAAATTTATTGGCAATGTTAGAAAAAATATAGAAAAAAATAAAAAGGTTTTCGACAATCATGTCGCAGTCTTTGGTCAGGTTTCATACACACCGATTTCTTCTTTTGCATTGATTTGTGGCACTCGTTTTGATTACTCACAACAATCAGAAAAATCATTTAACCCTCGCCTTGCTGCTCTATTTCGGCCGTCATCTATGACAACTTTAAGATTAACTTATGGAACAGCATTTCAAGCGCCATCTCTGTACTATCGTTTTGAGCAGTTTGATACACCAAGAGCAGTTCTAACTCCGGAGGATCGCCATGTTCTCCGTCTTGGTAATCAGACGATAAAAGCATACGAGTTTTCGTTAACTCAAGGAATTGCCAATAGTGTTATGCTTGAAGCATCAGCATTTTATAATGATGCTCGAAATCTTATCAGTAGAGTAAAATATTCAAGCTCAACATATAGTACCAAATACGATATGTATACCGAAGGACTACGCAACGAAAACGTTGGAGCTCAACGAGCATTAGGTGCTTTTTTAAAAAGTACGATAAGAATTGTCGATGGCGTCGATATTATGCTTCATTACAATTACACCGATGCTAAAATGAAAGCTCATTTTAATACAGAGAAAAGATTCGTAGAGTTACCTCGTTGTGCCAAATATAAACTATTGGCGAGAGTAATGTTACGTAAAAAATATTTTTAAATTTTTCCGAGTGTGCGTTGGGTGGGGCAAATTGCGTCATCTCCAAATAATGTGGCTTTTCCTGGTCAGAAGCATCCAGGATATACCGCCGTTGCACTTACGAGTACTTTACGTAACATAATTCCTTATGTTGAGTTTTTTGTTAGCGGTCAAGCTATCGTTGGACGAAGCGATCAAATTGGCCTTTTCGACAGTGACCCCTATACGGATTTGATACCATTGCCTCGCTATACTTTTACGGGTGGCTTACAGCTATTTGTTGGTGATGATTCATTAATAGCCAATCAATAACTTTTATAAGTAAGCGTATGCATTATTAAAAAGTGCTTTTTATTTAACAAACATAAGGAGATTTTATGCAAGTTAGCAAAAAAACTATTTTGTTACTGTTAATAAGCATTATGGCGATCGGCTGTGGGGATGATAAAATTAATGACTTTACGCTTATCGTGCCATGGTCAGCTGGAGGAGGTACTGATGCAACCGCACGCGCATTAGCACCGCTACTTGCAAAGGAATTAGGTGTTGAAATTACCGTTGTTAATCGCACAGGTGAGGGTGGCGTGACTGGACACCAAGCTATGCTTGATGGTGATCCAAAAAGCACTTTAGGTATTTGTACCGGTGAACTTGCGACTTATCATTGGCTCGGCCAATCTAATATAACATATGCAGATTTTACTCTCATTGGTCTTTACAACACTGCCGCTGCTGCTATTACCGTGAGTGCAACAAGTTCATGGCTTGTACTACAGGATCTCCTCGATGATATCGATAGTAATCCTAGCGGTACATACTCAATGTCTGGCGCATCAGTTGGTTCTCCTCAATCACTTGCAGTCGCAAGTTTGTTTAAAACAAAAGGAATCGATCCCTTAAAAATAAAGATGGAAACTAGTAGTGGTGCAGCAGACGCTTTAAATCTACTTAAAAACGGCACTATAGATATGATGCCGAACTCACTACCAGAAGTAAAAGCAGATCTTGATGCAGGAAATGTTCGTAGCCTTGTTGTGTTGGCTCCGGAACGTATTGATAACGAGTCCTTTGCTGATGTACCCACGGCACTTGAAGCTGTAGGTGAGGATATTGTTGGTGGAACATATCGCACTTTATGTGGTCCTGCAGGCATGTCGGAATCAACAGTAAATAAAGTCACCGCTGCTTTCGTCAAGGTATATAATAGCACTGAGTTTGAAAATTTCATGGTCAGCAATAATAATGTAATGACATTCGCGACAGGCAGTGCATGTAAAGATTGGCTCGCCGCTGCTGATATACAAGCTGGTCAATCTATTGAAGATCTTGGTCTCGCTCCATAACGCCATCAGAAGTATCATTATTTAGCTCCGGAGCCCCTCATATAAGTGCCGTGTATAGTGAAAATTAGCGCATATGTTTAAATGTGTATAGCAAGTAAAACATCAAATGCCGCTTTGAACAACTAGATATTTTCCCAACTAACAGCTTTGCTACCACAATTTTTTTTTACAAAATACTTTATAAAATTAGCAAGACTCTGTTCCATTTTGTGTCTGGCACCAAGATTTTGGGGTGCTGGGGTGCTGGGGTGCTGGGGTGCTGGGGGGGCGATTATTTTTTACTTGAGCGATATTTTTCGCGTGCATTCTTGATAAAATCTTTATCCGCAACGATTTTGTTAATTATCTCTTCAATCGCTGCATCGGAATAATAATGAAAATTAAGTTTTTTATATTTGAAATGGTATTTGTTATCAGCACTCTTCCATTTTAGCTTCTGAAGTATTGATTTAAAACAATGCTTATTTATGATAGGGAACCCATTTTTATCTTTTGCCACTAAATGCTTATGCAAATATTCTTGATCATATTTACTTTTCATCTGTAAATTTATTTTACATATAGCTTCTGATTGTGAATGAGGATGGGTTTCGGAATGATCAATAGTTTTATGAATAACAATGGCTTTTTGAAGGCCATCGACACCATCTTCTGCGCGCGAGAGCACAATTGATTCGCCATCATCGCTATTTTTTGCAAAGCGTAATGTTACATTTAGTGGAATTGCGAATTTTATATCATTGGTTGAAGTTACTATATTTTCTGTGTCATTAATGAACAAAATTAGTTCCTCTCCAATTTTTTCGCCATAATTCGCTTTAAGCTATAATATTTTTGGTTTTGAAAAATCACCAATAAGTGAAATCAAGCCAGCCTGCTGAATAGAAATGAAAGGTTGTTCTGTAAATTGTAAAAAATATGATGCATAATTTTGGATGCCCGATTGAAAAAGCCTTGAAAATAAAGACTGTGTCTCTGGCATTAAAAGATGAGCTGCTTCATCGCGGTAGTATGTAATCTGTTCAATATTTTTTCTAATATTATCATTTCCGGAGAAAATTTTTTCTAAGCTTTGCCGAAGACTTATGGTTTCTCGTATTCCTCTAGGGTTATAATTATCTTTGAAGATGCCGCTCTCTCCATCACGTTCTAATATTTGTGCTTTAAGAAGTTGTTCCCATGCAGTACAAAAGCATAGAACAAATGCATCAAGCCGATTTTCAATAGAAGGCCTATTGTACAGCTCTAGCGCAAGCAACATGTTATCTCTTGATTTTCGAAGCAATGCTTTTGATAGACTATATTTGCAATTGTGTCCCAAACCGCGTCGGTGTTTGCTCTGTGACAGCATTTTTGAAAATTCAACTTCTGATAAATTTGCTGCAATAGTTACTTCAAAAACGCCTTCTATCACCTCTGTTAAAAAATCCGAAAGTTGACCTTTCTTTAAATAAGTCGAAAAAGTCGCTTCTTTCCATCCCGTTTTTTGCTGTATTTCATTTGCTTTTAGCGTTTGTCCTTTTCTTTGGGCTTCTTTTAAAAGTTGCAGTAGTTTTCTATGGGTGGTTGGGATTATCATTGCAATTTTCTTCGAAATACCCAAAACTACAATACATATTAACATAATAAATTAATAAAATGGTTATTTCTTTGTAAACACGGTATAATGCAACTTAAAAGTAACCGGCGCAAATGCTGCTTCACTGGTCTACGTCGTACTAATCTGGCTAATCAATTAATTCTGCAATAATCAGCCACAAGTGCGCGAGATACAGCTCACGAACGCAAGGTCATGCGGTAACAGGAGAGTTGCATACAGTCGTTCGGTACTTAAAGATGTTTGTAAATGCAGCATTGATTGAAGTTACCTACTGAAGATGAGTGAGCTGTATCAAGCACAGGGCGATAACTTAATGCTTATTATTAAGCATGGTGGTATCGCTCAATTTTTTGAGTAATCAGCATTCGCTCATCGACATCAATACTCGACATTAGTGCTAGATACTAATACATGAGGTGTTGATATTGTGATAAATCGGTGGCTGACAAATGATTAACAACAATCACCCCAACTGTGAAACTTTACACGAACTTCAGCTGGTAAAGATGCCCTTTGGCAAATATGCGGGGCGAGCGATTATCGATCTTCCTGAGTCGTATCTGCTTTGGTTTCAACAAAAGGGTTTGCCGAGCGGAAAACTAGGGCAATTGATGGCATTAGCGCTTGAGATCAAAAGTAATGGGCTCGACAGTTTCGTAAATCAAGCGCTCGGACGTTAAAAGGATCATATTTATTATTTAATTAGGCGTCTTTTTTTGTACTGCAAATAGCTATTTAACAATAATAGTTAAATATAATTGTTACTACTTAATACATTCAAAAAGTAAATTTTTTTCAAACTTCGGCAAACACACCTACCTTTGATTACCATTGATGCATAGATTTTCATCTAAGGAGGGTGTGATATGAAAACCAACGTTTTCAAGTTTGTTGCCTTACGTGCTGCAGATTCTTCAATAGTAGAATCTCGCACTGAAGCCATAGTACATGATGAACGGACGTTTTCCGAAACACCCGTGGGACTTGTTGTAATTGAAAAAGACCCGCCGACGCCTGTCGCTACCATATTGCAACAAGTACGTGATTTAATTGCTAGCTCTGGGTATGATGCTGCAAAACGTCCCGAAATTTTGCTTAAACTTAATGAGCTGTATACCCATTATAAACAAACTTTTGATGTAGATAAATTTACAACTTCGTTAAATGAAATTCTTAACGCGACACCAGCAGAGTTTGTAGCTGATGATGCGTTTACTTCTTTACTATCTGAAGCTTGGGATACGCTTTATGCGCATTTCATTATTAAGCGTGTCGAGCCTATTGACTTAGGCGGTATGCTACAAGACTTAAGAATTTTAAAGCTGGTGCAAGATGTCGCTAAAGGGAAAAAACCTACCTCAGCTGCAGAACTTGCTGCTTATGACAAATATTTAGTTGTAGTGCCAAAGAGGCTGGCAAATTTTGCGCCAGCAAAAAGCACGAATCCAAATGCAGATCCTAACAATAACCATCAACCTGCACCAGACAAAGTCGCCGCATATGATGCCTTTTGGCACAAATTTGGTGACCTATATAATGCAAAACAAGAACTAGAAAAAACTGAGTGGCAACACAAAAAAGAAACTACTGACACTCCTGCAACTGGTAGTGATAATACAGCGACAGAGACTCAAAAGAAAGTCACAATAAAAACTCAAATTTATAAACTAACCATTGGTCAAAAGTCTCTTGCGGCTCTGAGTCCAAGCACCAAACAATGGTTAACGAAAAATTCAAATGTAGAAAATCATGTAGATCTCGCAGCTGTATCAAATAAGCTTAATAGTGAGCTGGCTGCACTACAATCGAAAATAATGACTATTAAAGATAGCCTCTTTTTTGAACGGCTACCGCGTGATGCCTCTTGGGCAGATTTATTTATTAACCTTGCTAACTTTAGATTGTATCCAGGAATACTATTTGGTTCACCCCCCGCTCCTGATGAATTTTCAGCGCCATTGGCTGAAGTTAAACCTTTAGGGGTTGGTGATCTTAAGGTGGTTAAACAAAAATTCGAAAAGTATTCGGCCAGTGAAATAGCACATATAGAAAATGTTCTGCAAGGTGAATACAAAGAGCGTAAACATCGCCAACTTGATAGAGTTGAAGATATAATCACTACTTCAGAAGAGAATTTAAAAGAAGTCGAACGTGATACCCAAAAAACCGATCGCTATGAGTTAAAAAAAGAAAGCGAACAAATAATTAAAACAGACATGGAGGCTCGCGCTGGGTTAACCGTAAGCGCTTCGTATGGTCCTGTTTCTATTGGAGCCCGTGCCGATTTTGCGTATGGCACTTCAAGTTCGACAACGACACGCAACTCATCAAACTTTGCCCGCGAAATTGTTGATCGCGCTGTTGAAAAAATACAGAAAAAAACACGAGAAGAACGTATTCATAAAGTCTTAAGCGAAACCGAAGAGATAAATTTGCACGGCATCGACAATAAGACAGGTACCGGTAATATTGCGGGTATCTATCGTTGGGTTGATAAACATTATCGCGCCCAAGTTCATAACTATGGTCGACGCTTAATGTTTGAATTCGTTATACCTGAGCCTGCAGCGTTTTTGCGCTATTCAAGTAACGAAGCTGCAAAAGCTGACACAGATCGTCCGCCATTAATTCCACTTGGCAACATCACGCACAGAGACATTCAAGACTGGAATTACCATGAGTATATTCAACGCTATGCTATTCAAGGTGTGACACCGCCTCCGCCTCAATTCACGACGGTCACCACTTCGTTAGCCTCTGGAGATATTCCAGCTGGCGTAGCTCGCGGCGATGCCAGCCATTCATTAAGTATTCCAGATGGTTATGTGGCTAAATATTGGACAGGTAGAACCCAATCATCTATGTGGGCTACCGGTAGTGATGTCGGTCTTACTATTATCGTTGGCAATGGTAGAAGTGATGGACTGCTTAATGATGAAGATACTAGCGTGCCCATTGCAATACATACATTAAATATAGCGGCGTTTGGTGCAACAATTGAAGTACATTGTGAAAGAACGCCACGACATTTTGAAGAATGGCAAATCGCCACTTTTGAAAAAATACTCGCCGCTTATCAATCATTACTTGCCCAACGTGAAGCTCCAAACATGCCAAACGGTTTGCCAAGCATTGCAATAAGTGGCCGTAATCCGGCGATGAATCGTGAAATTGAAAAAACTGAATTAAAGAAGAATTGTATTACAATTTTATCAAATCAGTACTACGGCAGTTTCGATGCCATTAAAAATACGCCTCCAGAAATAGATATCGCTGAATCACTTAGTGAAGCACATTACATTCAATTCTTTGAACAGGCTTTCGAATGGGAACAAATGACTTACCTGTTCTACCCATATTTCTGGGGGCGTAAATCACAATGGACTAATGTACTTGGGCAAGCAGATGTTGATCCGTTATTTGAGCAATTCTTAAAAGCCGGAGCAGCTCGTGTGCTAATACCGGTTCATCCAATATTTAATGAAGCGGTGCTTTACTACATGCAAACTGGTAACATTTGGAATGGAGGTGAAGCGCCGAGTATTGCAGACCCACTTTACGTAGCCTTATGGGAAGAATTGCGAGATCAGCAAGACGACCTTGAAGGGGCTATAGCAGAAGGTGAACCGTGGAGTGTGGTTATCCCAACCTCATTGGTTTACTTACAACAAGATTTTAGCCTGCAAACAACTAATGATGAGCTTAATCCACCTACTGAAAGCTAGCAGCCATGGCAAACTATCCACCACGGCTTTCACCGACAGAAATCAAATATCTTGCTCTTGAAGGTGGCGGCGGTAAAGGTAATGCTTTTGTTGGCGCCCTAGAATCCTTAGGCCATAGTTCATTAAATATAATTCAGAATTCTGGTTATCGCTTAACAAATATTAGAGGTGTCTCAGGGGCTTCAGCCGGAGCGATAACGAGTCTTTTTCTTGCCGCTGGTTTTTCTCCATTTGAATTAAAAACCATTACAGCATTAGAAGACTTTAATAGTTTTTTTGACGGGCCACACCCGGGTCGCGTTTTTCGTATTGGCGGCTTTCGTACCGAACCCAATCGTGACCCGGCAGCAGCACTATCCACGCAACTCGTAGAACAATTTGTTGCTTTACTTCGCGATGTAGATGGCATTCGTATTGCGCAACATATCGTAAGTCATTCAAGGGTACGTGACTTAGTTAGGCATTTGCAAGAAGTCAACAGTTTGATTGAGGCGATATTAGCAAGTCACGATTTAACTAGTGCCGCGAGTATTCTTCGCGATCTAATACCACGAGTTACACGCCTAAGTACTACTGACATTACCGGCTCACTTACAGCAGTTGCAGAAATTTTTAATGCTATTCCACCAACTATTTTTGCACGACTGGTACAAATATCTTTTTCATCAATACGTTTGCTGCATATATATTCTGCGAGAAATGAGCTTCGTTTAATATTTTCTCAGCTCACTTTCATTTTTTTGTTTATTCGTTTGTTTCTCAGGGACGAGACTTATCGCACTTTACTTAATCGCGATTTACAAGGCACAGCTCAAGCCTTAGTACAAGACTATGGGATGATGACAGGTGAAGAGATTTATAAATTCTTTCGCCGTTGGCTAGCAGTAGCGCGTTTACGGGTTAATCAACCTTCGCAATATCAACACTACTTAGCAGCCGCTAATAACGATATTCCAACTTGTTTTGCTAATCTTAAAGAAATAGTTGAATCTGGTTCTGATTCAATGCTGCAACGCTATCGCGATGCTAATATGACTTTTGCTGAGTTTGAACGCGAGTTTCAAATTAAGTTTGCAGTAACCGGCTCTAACTTAGAAACGCTCACAAGCCATGTTTTTTCAGGGGCAACAACACCGCGTTTCTATGTAGTTGATGCTGTACGCATTTCGATGAGTTTGCCAGTGGCACAAGTGCCAAACGTCATATGAAACAGCAACGATATTCTAATCATTCATCCTATTCTCTTTAAAATAAATCATCAAAATACATTTTGGTTTATCTTTTCTGTCGTAAATCTTTAAGCTGATAACATTATAATCTATAGAATATCGAATTGCTGACACACCTATACGCATTGTCAAATGGCGA
>JAFGEK010000132.1 GCA_016931625.1 Deltaproteobacteria bacterium
CCGTGGCATCCACTGATAATATTTTTACATCTTTGCCTGGTTTTAAACCTGCTTCTTTAATTGCTTGTGCCGCACCAAGGCCCATTTCATCATTTTGCGCAAATACGGCTGCAATTTCTTTGCCTGGATGCTTCTTTAGCCAAGCTTCCATAACTGCCTTGCCTTCTGTTGCACTCCAATTTCCGGTTTGGCTTTCAATAATTTTAATGCCGCATTCGCCCATTTTTTCACGAAATCCCTGACCGCGATCTTTAGCTGCAGATGAACCAACATTACCAACTAACTCAACTACATTTTTATTTTCGCTTCCTTTAAGCAATTTGCACATCTCAACAGCAGCTTTACGCCCTTCTTCAGCAAAATCTGAGCCAATATAAGTAGCATAGAGATCTTCAGGGGCATCAATGCGGCGATCCTCTAAAACTACAAGCTTATTAGCCGATTTTGCTTCTTTTAAAACATCTTCCCAGCCTGTTGTTTCAAGTGCAGCTAGAATAATAACATTAACTTTTGGATCAGCAATAAAGTTACGAAAAGCTGACACTTGATTCTCAAGCTTATTTTGTGCGTCATAAAATTTAAGCTTTATACCAAGTCGATTGGCTGTCTCTTTAAAAGAGCTAGTGTTTGCCGTACGCCAGCCTCCTTCTGATCCAGTTTGAATGAACCCGACTACCATATCTTTATATTGGTAAGTCTTCTTCTTACTAGCAAAAGATAAAGTCGGGGCAAGTATCATTAAACATACAAGAAACCATTTAAACTTCTTTTGCATCGGCTTTCCTCCACTCCCAAATTGACATGCTAATGTTAAGGTTTGATGACAAATAACTTGAAATGCTCACACTAAAACACTTAATATATAACATCGATATGATAGTTAGTTTGTGTTATTTACTCCTTTCTCTTAAAAACTACTTTAATAGTTAATCTAATTAGTAAAATGTTACATTGTTAACTTTTAAAAATTAGTTAGATTATAATTGACCGTAATAAGCCTCCTTACCATGCTTGCGGTTAAAATGTTTCTTAATAATATATTCAGGCAAACGCTGCGTCTGAGGCACAAGCGTTCGTGTAATAAAAGCCATTTTAGCGAGTTCTTCTAATACCGCTGCATGATACACAGCTTTAGCAGCAGTTTCTCCCCATGTAAAAGGTCCATGACCGGCCACTAAAACCATGGGAGTATGCAAATAATTACGCGTTTGAAAACAGTTTATTATTTGATTGCCGGTTGCAATCTCATAATCGCCAGCAACACTCTCGGCATCCAATAATTCAGCGCAAGGAATATCTTCAGTAAGAAAATCAGCATGAGTAGTGCCATAAATTGGAATAGCACTAGAGGTTTGTGCCCAACCGGTTGCATAGGGTGAATGGGTGTGAACAATGCCGCCTATACCAGTAAACCTACGATAAAGAATAATATGAGTCTTAGTATCCGAAGAAGGACGCAAGTCCCCTTCGACGATATTGCCATCGAGATCTACGACTACTATATCATTAGCAGAAAGTTGCTTATAGGCAACCCCACTTGGCTTAATTGCCAAAACTGCTTTTTCAGCATCAAATGCTGAAGCGTTACCAAATGTATAGATAGCTAGCTTTTGTTGCAGAATTTCCATATTAGCCAAATATGCTAGCTCCTTTAATTCGCTATATGGTGTTTGCATTAAAACTCCTGATAACCGCCAAAATTGTTAGCGAGACAAGCGATAAGCCATATCGTTTAAAAATAATTCCTGCTTTAACTCACGAATTTTTGTTTCACTATTAATAGAGATAAGCTCGATGCCGACCATGGTGGCATAGTCTTCAATTATCTTGGGATCGAGCGCCTGTGCAAAACTCGCATGATGCGATCCTCCTGATAATATCCAAGCCTGACATCCCTGTTTGAAATCAGGCCGTGGACGCCATAAGGCGTATGCCACCGGTAACTTAGGCATGGGATGCTGTGGGGCCACGACATCGAGCTCTCCCATAATGAGACGCATACGTCCACCCATATCAATTAAACTCACATTAATAGCCGACCCTAGTGCTGCCGCAAAAATTAAACGGCATGGATCTTTTTTACCCCCTATACCTAATGGATGTATTTCAAGTGCAGGACGCTCAGCCGCAATAGATGGACATACCTCAAGCATATGTGCACCGAGTACTAGTTCATCATTCGGTACCAAGTGATAGGTATAATCCTCCATAAATGATACACCGCCAGATAACCCTTGAGACATAACTTTCATAGCACGTACTAAAGCCGCAGTTTTCCAATCACCCTCAGCCCCAAAACCATAACCTGCAGCCATTAAACGTTGGCATGCTAGGCCTGGCAATTGTTCGAGTCCATATAAATCTTCAAACGTTGTCGTGAAGGCTTTAAAATTACCTTCATTAAGAAAAGTTTGTAGACCAATTTCTTGCCGAGCCGACTCGCGCAACTCTTGATGACGCTCAGCATTTTTTTGCAGTATTGGCATTAAATTGTATTGTGACTCATACTGTTCAATAACTGTAGTAATATCACTCTCACTTACGGCTTTAATGTGTTCGACTAAATCACTTACCCCATAGCCATTAATCGACCAGCCAAGTTGAATCTGCGCTTCAACACGATCACCACCGGTAACTGCAACATCGCGCATATTCATTCCACCTATACGAGCAATTTTAAGTTTTTGCCCATCGGCATAAGCTAGTGCTGCTCGCATCCAATTATCTAACTCATATGCAACATCATCATCACGCCAATGGCCAACTATTACCTTTCGCCTCTGACGTAATCGTGCACTGATAAAACCAAACTCGCGGTCACCATGAGCCGACTGATTTAAATTCATAAAATCCATATCGATTTTGTCCCAAGGTATCTCGCGATGATACTGGGTATGTAGATGAGCAAATGGTTTTTTTAGCTGCACTAAACCTGCGATCCACATCTTTGCGGGTGAAAAAGTATGCATCCAGGCAATGATGCCTATACAGTCAGCATTTGCATTGGCTTCAAGGCATGCAGCCTTAATACTTTCTGAATTAGTAAGTATATTTTTGCATACTATTTTAATCGGTAGTTCAACATTGCTATTAAAATAGTTAACTATCTCATTAGCATTGGTTGAAACTTGCTTTAAAGTTTCATCACCATATAAATGTTGAGTACCCGTGAGCAACCAAACTTCAGTACAATTAAGCTCTTTTTTAGACATTACTCATTCACCTGTATGATACTATATATAGCATTACCTGTTGTTTTTCGCCTAAATAGTTTAGCTCTTGTCAATATAATCTTGTTCAATGTATGTACCCATTTTTTCATACTTTCTATATAGTTTGTCATAAATATTAATATTTGCGACATTGGGTTGATAGATAGTTTGCTTTTTGCAGACCATAGCTTTTTGTGCTTCTTCAACACAGGGATAAAGACCTGCTGCTGTAGCAGCAAACATCGCGGCACCTAATGCAACTGATTGCTCTCCACTTGGTACTATAACTTTAAGATTCAGCACATCAGCTAAAACCTGCATAGCAAAAGAACTTTTAGTAGCCACTCCACCAATTGCGATAACATCATCAATTCGCACGCCAGCTTTTTTAAAACGAGAAGTAATAGCCCTAGATCCATATGCGGTAGCTTCAACTAAGCTTTTAAAGATTCGTGGAGCATCAGTACCTAATGATATGCCACATATAGCTCCTTTAAGACGATGATTGGCGTCAGGTGTACGACGACCATTCATCCAATCAATAGAGACTAGAGTATTTTCTTGCAGGTCAAGCGATTGCGCACATGCTTCTAAATCTACAAGTATACGCTTGCTAAGCGTATCACTTATTGTCTGCTGTGTTACGCTATCAGTAATAGCTAATGAAGGAAGAACTTCTTTTAAAGGCCACTCTAAAATATTTTTAAACCATGCGTAAACATCACCGAAAGCCGATTGTCCGGCTTCATACCCAATCATACCTGGTATAATTGAACCGTCAACCTGGCCACATATACCAGGAACAAAAATTTCACTTTCACCGGCGGGTGGTTTAGGCGTTACAAGCATGTCACAAGTGCTAGTACCTATAACCTTAAGCAGACTATGTGGACCTATACCCCCACCAACTGCACCCATATGTGCATCAAAAGCACCAACTGCAACAATGACATCATTAGCAAGTCCGAGCTTGTCAGCCCAAGTTCTGCAAATAATTGCAAATGGCTGATCAGCAGTATATGTCTGGGTACCGAAGGTAGATACCAATTTAGGAAAACTAGGATGCAGTTTTGCTAAAAAATCATTTGCTGGATAGCCATTAAATTCTTTGTGCCACAAAGCTTTATGACCAGCAGCACAACGACTACGTTTGATTTGATTTATATCCGATATACCAGTAAGTACCATCGGAATCCAATCACAATGTTCAATCAATGTAACCGCGGTTTTTTCTATCGCTTTGTCTATATTAAAAATATGAAGAGCTTTTGCCCAAAACCATTCGGCAGAATATAAACCACCAACGTATTTTAAATAATCACAAGGTTGCCAATTACCGACGAGTTCATTGATTAATTCAGCTTCAACGACTGCCGTGTGGTCTTTCCAAAGCATAAACATAGCATTAGGGTTCTCGCTGAAGGCAGGTAAGAGGGCGAGTGGTTGTCCCTGCCCATCAGCGAGCACCGGCGTTGATCCTGTTGTATCAACTGCAATACCTTTAATTTTATTAGTTACAGCTTTACCCGCCTGTTTCAATGCAGACTTAACCGATACCTCCATACTTTCAAGATAATCATATGGATGTTGTCGAAATTGATTTACGCTGGCATCACAATAAAGACCTGTTGACCAACGTGGATAATTTGAGACAGAAATACTAACAATTGTTCCATCATGAGCGTCAACAATAACAGTTCTGGCCGAATCAGTGCCAAAATCAATACCCACCACATATGCTTCATCGGCCATTAAAACACCTTGCAGTAGATTGCCTAGCAACTGTGAACGTTCACATTAAATTTTCTGGGACTGTGAACGTTCACATTCAAGTTGTCAAGAAGCAAATTATCCTATTTACAAAAAAATACTCACATGAGAGCCACTTGCAAAAGTCAATGGAATTAATAATTATAATAACAATAACGTCATTACCACGAAAGCCTCGTATCCGTAAATGTCCCGCAAAAACAATATGTTATGGACTCTAAGCTTTCGCGAGAGTGGCGAGGAAAAGGCTATTGTGTGACTTTTACAAGTGGCTCATGAAACAATGATTGCGCCGTATTTAAAAAAATATTCTTATTGTTTATACAGTTTAAATATGTTCAAGGTACTGTCATTTCTTAGATATTAAGAGTAAGTATCCAACTTGATAAATTTTATTTTTTAATTATTTATGAATTTAAAAACAAAAAATAAAAAAAACAAAATTTTTAAACGACGAGCTGCCGGAATAGTTGACGTCGCCAAATTAGCTGGTGTTTCATATCAAACGGTATCTCGTGTCATTAACCATAGTTCTCAAGTTCGACTTGAAACTCGCGAGCGTGTTCTTGCTGCTATTACAAAGCTTGATTATCATCCTAGCTTGGCTGCTCAGGCACTCGTCACTGGACGCTCTCGCACTTTAGGTGTGGTCAGCTTTGATACAACACTATATGGACCAGCCTCGACATTACTTGGTATTGAACAAGCTGCACATGAAGCCGGATATCACGTCGGCATCGCAAGTCTGCAGGCGCAAACTCGTGAATCAGTAGCGCTGGCGATTTTGCGCTTACGTAGCCAGGGTGTAGATGGCATTGTAGTTATTACCCCACAAAAACCCGCCGTCACAGCTTTGCAAAACTTGTCAATCGATATTCCCATTGTTGCTGTTGAAGCTGGACCTAATGACTCCGTACCTGTAGTTGCAGTTGATCAATTTGGTGGCGCTTTTATTGCAACTAGATATTTGCTTGAACTTGGGCATCACACTGTCTGGCATATTAGTGGACCTTCAGATTGGCTAGAAGCCGAACAGCGTATTGATGGTTGGCGTCAAGCACTAACTGATGCTGGCGCACCTATTCCACGACTTTGGCGTGGAGATTGGAGTCCACGCTCTGCTTACGAAATCGGACAACAACTTATACAACAACCTAACGTTACTGCAGTTTTCGTAAGTAATGATCAAATGGCATTGGGACTTTTACATCTACTATATGAAGCCAATCGCCATATACCACAAGATATTAGTATAATAGGTTTTGACGATATTCCTGAAGCAGCTTATTTTACCCCTCCGTTAACCACCGTTCGCCAAAATTTCACCGAACTTGGACGCCGTTGCTTAAAAATATTAGTTGATCAAATAGAAAATGGTGAGCGTAGTTATTCACGTACTGTAGTACCAACTGAGTTCATCATACGTCGTAGTTGCACGACTCCGAAAAATTCCAATGGTTATTAGTCAATCTTTTAACGGATCTTCTTTCAGAAAAAGGCCTAAAAAGTCGATAAAGCTTAATAAATACAAGTAAGTAGATAAAACATGGAATTAAAAAAG
>JAFGEK010000133.1 GCA_016931625.1 Deltaproteobacteria bacterium
AGAGAGTTTTACGTAACTCCTCGTCATTCCTACGAAAGTAGGAATCCAATTCCGATAAAAGTGAAAAATGAGACTAAGAGTCAGCGTTCGCGAGGGTGACGATGAAAAGGTTATTATGGTATTTTTGCAAGTGGCTCTATTGTAAATATAATAATTTCATCCAACTTGAAAATAAGAAATTACACTTGGCGACGTGTATATTCGAGGTGCGAAGAAAGTGGTCAGGCAGTAGCCTGCTAAATTCTCACCTACCCCTCAGAAACCTTGCGCCAAGAGTGAATAGCTTCAAAAACTTTGGCTTTACTGGATGTTTCTTCTTCAAGGTCAAAGTCTTCTTGCAAGCCCAACCAAAACTTGGGCGAGACTCCAAAATAAGCTGAGAGACGCAGCGCCGTATCAGTAGTGATACTACGTGAGCCAGCACATATTTCTGCTATACGAGTTGCGGGCACACCAATATCTTTAGCCAATCGATAACGAGTGATTTCGTTGGGTTTAAGAAATTCTTCTTCTAACACCTCACCAGGATGAATGTTGGGCAATCTTTTTGGGTTTCTTCATTTTTTCATCCTCTGTGATAATCGACGATTTCAAAGTCAAAAGCATCGCCGTTGCGCCAAACAAAAACATATATAAGATTCTCGTTAATTCTTTCTGGATTATTTTCCCATTACATCTGCTAATTGGTTTACATTTTTAAAGTACCGTGCATGTGTTCTAATTAGATCGGCTTCGGAACAAAAAGCTTGCAGCACAATCTCAAAATCTTGATTTCCATTATGTGTTTGCTCAAGCATAGTCCGGAGCTTAAGAATATCTTCTATATCTTTATTTATCTTTATTTAAAAATTGGCGTACTTCTATAAGACGGCCACTCGATCGTTGATAAGCGACAAGAAAATGCGGCGTTGCTCCAAAGTCACCGACACTAGACCCCATGTTGACTTCTTGTGGATCATCTACATGGAGGATCTTTAGTAGATCTTTAAATTGACTATTGATATCATCAAATTCTCTATTTAAATCATTCCAAAATTTATCACGAAAATTTTTAACCATGATATCTTCTATTTAATTTGTTGTCTCTAACTTTCAGCTTTTATCTGCGCTTTTAATACAAGGTGCTGTTCTTGGTAAAGCATATAAAGTAACGACAATCGCTGATGAAAATGCAAAACGGCCACAAGATTTAATGCAACGTAATTTTTCTGCAGAGGTGACTAATAAGCTCTGGGTAGCAGATTTAACATTTGTGTCAACTTGGCGAGGATTTGTTTATGTAGCTTTTATTGTTGATGTATTTTCTCGCTATATCGTGGGCTGGAAGGTTGATTCATCATTGCATGCTGAGATTGCCCTTGCTGCTTTAGAGCAAGCTATTTATGCAGATAGTACCGACAATGGCTTAATTCATCATAGTGACCGAGGCATGCAATATTTGTGAGATTGATACTAGAAATAAATCACTGAAAGTTTATTCTGATAGGCACTATTTGAATTGGAATTTTTTCGTAAAATAGTCGCCCTTATATTCATTATTATCAACCACGCTGACGCTGATTTCAGCCGGTTTCTCACAATAAGCATTGAGACCGGGATTATCGACCATACCTTGCACATCCCACTTTCCCTTGCCTTTATTGATGGCTTTCTTAACGTCCCTGATTGTGAAAATCGCGTCGTTTCCGCAGATCATTTGGATGTTGAGTTTCGACTTTTTTCCCAGCGCTTTTCCGGGGTATTTTACCTTCAGAACAAAATCAACGACCCATTTATTCTTTTTAGTGGAAAGTATCTTGATATCGTTGATTTGCGGAACATAGGGAATGATATTGATCTCTTTTTCTTGAGAGACTCCCTCAGGCGTCTGCAAGACAATAGCCCTAGAGCCAAGTTTTGCTTGCTTATCTGCGAAGAGTATCACTTCCCATTTTTTCTTGCCCTGCTTGCGGTTATAATCAGATATGCCAAGCTCACTGATTTTCTTAACAGCAATATTTACCGCCGGATTTATTTGTACTTCTGAGATAGACTTAAAAGCCTTTGAGATAATAACGATCCGTGAATCCTTATCAATTGTTACTTGCCCCGGAAAACAACATTCGATTTCTAACCCTGGCGCTGTTTTACTCTGGGCAAAGACCATACCAACCGGCAAAATGCTAAGCAACAAAAAAACATGAAAGTAAACTCTGGTTTTATTCATTTCAACCTTCTATTGAAAGTAAAACTACTAAATATACAGTCTAAAGCAGCCTAAAGAGTTCGTTTCCGCAGGGAAAGCGCCCGCGTGAGCCTATTTCTTTTTAAGAATCGCCGTCGATTTACCGTTGAGTCTATATTTGAGACTTGTTGCATTAGCCGCAACAAAAAAGACCAGATGGCACTTGGTTTCCTTTTTCTTGAACGTCGCAACTATGCAGGGTTTCTTCGTCTTCTCGTCGTCTCCTTGCTTTAGTGACACCACCGTGTTGCCTGCCTGAATTAGCTCCATCATGCTACCATCTTCGACCTTGTCGAGCATCAGGCACGAGTAATCCTTGGTGATGTCGGTACAAATAGCGGCGAGCGGCCACTTGCGCTTCGCTGTGCCAGAGAGAGCGACATTATTGGTACAGAGAGTCTGATTGTCCGCGGTGGCTTCTATATTCATATCGAGAATGATCGACCTCATGTTCTGGGGCGCCTGAATCGATTTTGCGGTGCTAGCCGTAGCTTCTTTGAGGCCTTCAATCGTCATCTTCCATGCGCCGACCTGCAACTTGGCAGGGTAGGTCGCAGCTGCGCTGCCGCGTGCTGCCAGCAAGTAGCCAGTGATTGACAGGCATGTCACGAGTATCGCTATCGACTTATTCATTGTCATGTTGTCTCTTTTGGCTAGAGTTGTCATAAAGTATATCTGTCATATAATACCGATCTCGTTCAGGCTGCAAGGACCTATAGCTAATTATAAGATCCTCGGCTGTTATGCTAATGTATTTCGTGCCACAGCACATCTGTAATGGGCTATTTTGCCTTGGCTTCGAGGCTAGATAATAACTTTACATTTACGCGATCAATTCGCGTTAATATATTATCTGTAAAATCATCTTTAGCCTTATACCATGACTGAGATTCAAAGAATTTTTGTAGCTCTGCGTCCTCAAACTTTTTACCATGTCGCGCAAATATGGCATTGCGATAAAGCCGTAACTTTTGCTTAGGAAGAAAACGTAAAACCCGAGCCCATATATGGCTAAGAGGTTGCTTAAGACAGTTAGGCAATACTAACTACTCTTTAATCCATTTCTGAACTTCTTGGTTTTCACCAAGCACCTTCATTTGTTCTGGGCTTGGACGAAACCCCCGCGTGCCCACAAGCGCGATAGCCAAAGCATCGCGCAGTTCGCTGTCATTTACGACTGTTTGCCTCCTGACTGCACAAGTCAGCATACCAATAGTATATGGTTGTCTTTAAGGTAAAAGCGTTAACGAACCCTCTTCAAGTGATATTTCGTAATAACCATGTTCATCCCAGGGTAAAATGCGACCATTTTGCCTAAGCGTACCGCCATCAATTAGTACGCGCAGATAACTGTGACGCGGAAAATTAGCTGGCAAACTCCAGGTCCAAGTCATGGTGCTGCCACGAGTTGTAGGCGTGATCGCCGAAAAAAACTCTTGCGCCACCCAGTAGCTTCCGATCTTAGCCACGGTGTCACCCCAAACGTCATTTAATGCTTTAAGGTATTGCATACTGCCGGTAATATTGACCGCAGGTACTAAGCAGCAACCAATATTATCATTGGCCGGGTCTATTTGATGAAACACCAGCAAAGCCCAGCTTGCATTGGCGCGAGCGTTGTCAATTACTTGCTCGAAAGTTTCTTGCCGATCATCAAGCCCACCCCACTCTGTACCCGCTGCAAGAAACGCCGGCATACTATACTGATCAACAAGGTCGTATGGCCAAAGCATACCTTCCCATAAACCTCGATGGAATAATAATGGTGTAGCTTGGGCAAATGTACCCCAGTCGTCATCACCATAAGGTGCTGCCATACTCCAAACACCATACTGTCCAACTGTATCAATAATCCAAGTGGCGGTATCGCTTAATTCGCTCTGCCATGTGGCCCCAGTTGGTGGGTCAGAGTCAAAAGTCCAAAGGCACGACCCAGGCTCAAGCACACCAGCAGCGCTGATCTCACAATGGTTATAGGTATGGTTACCAAGCTCATGACCCTCTGCCTGCCATTGCCTAAAAGCAGCCGCCCGCTGTTCATCGCTATAAGCTGATTCAGTGGTTGGATTGAGATAGAATGTCATTGGCACACCGGGAGCCTTTAAAGTCGCATAATTCTCAATCTGCGAGTCAAGCGAGTCATCAAAGGTGTATGAAACCGCCCCGGTAAAACCAGCCCAGTCAAGCACCGTTAGGTTTTCTGGAGCACCGTTTGGCCTGGGTACTCCCACCCCAGGCGGATTAGGAAGCATCGAAACCGGACTTTTTCCTTGAACAAAAGTGGCAGTCACCGAAATGTCGGCGTTCATTACTACCGAGATCTGCTTGGCGGTGCTGCTGATATCACCACTCCAGTCAATAAAAGCATCGCCAGGGGCAACAATGGCGATCAATGTTACTTCTGTGCCTTCATCATAAGTATATGTGCCTGCTACCGGAAAGGTGCGGCCATTACCGGCGGTAGTAATGGTAAGGGTATAAGTAATAATTTGCGCATACGCATCGATGGATGCGAGGCTAAAAACGAAAACAACAACACTTAATATAAGCTCACCAATTGTTCGGCGGGCATTCATGATGTACCTCGCAAAAAGCATTCAAAAGTGGCAATAGTCAGCCACTCTACCACTAAAATTCATAATTGAACATCCTGATATTCACTCAAAAAAATCAAATCCCATGCTTGTAAAAAAATCAAAAAAAACCAAAAAACTTACTAGCAGTGTAGTATCGCTAAGGCTTAAATTAAATCAAGACTACCTCCTTAAGTTTGGAGTGGACTTATACTGACACATCATGACAATGATTTATTACGCACGATAGCTTGATAACGGTTAATTAAATGAAAGGTGACGCATAATGCCAACAAAACAATTTCTGGCGGTCAACCTCATTGCAATTACACTAGCGGCATGTACTAACAATACTGGCAAGGGCGAAGCTTCGTGTGTAATTACCAAGAACCAAGACGGCTCTAAAACTATTAGTTGCGCAAACAATGACACACTCACCGTCTCAAAGCAGGCCCAAGGCGGTGATGCTTGTTCAGTTACCAAAAACCAAGACAACACTATAACTGTCAACTGCGGTATAACTGAGGTCACGATTGAATATGGCCCCGGACTCAATGGGCTCGATGGACTCAATGGGCACTCGTCGCTGGTTGACATTATCCCAGAGCCAGTAGGAACAAATTGTGGTACGGGTGGGCAAATGGCCCAATCGGGTTTAGATCAAAACGACGATGGCTTGCTTAGCGCCAACGAAATCCTTACTACTCAATACATTTGCAATGGGATTAACGGTACTGATGGCTCCAATGGCACCAATGGCACCAACGGAACTAATGGTACTAATGGAATTGATGGCGTAAACGGTATAGATGGCGTAGATGGCGCCAATGGTCACAGCTATTTGTTCTCGATCAGTGACGAATCGGCTGGTGCAAATTGTACGAGCGGTGGCAAAAAAATTGAATCCGGCCTTGACAACAACGACGATGGTATTCTCGATGACGGCTCACTTGCCGCTAATGAAGTATCTTCTACTCAATATATTTGTAATGGTGATGTAAGAAGTTCAATTTACGGTAACGGCTCAGATGGGGCAGTTAACATCTCCGGGGTTGTTGACTGGGTTACCACCCCACCCTCTTTAACCATGCAGTTCACTGATTTAAATATCTCTGGTATACTAACTGTACCAAGTGGTCTTATTTTGCGTGCCACTGGTAATGTCAATATCTCCGGGTCAATAATAGTTGCAGATAACAATGGCGCCACCTTGGGCATTGCTTCAAGTAGCGCGGCAGTTGGTAATGCGGCTTTTGGCGGTACCGGCGTGAATGCAACACTAGCTCGTATGTTAGTCAACCCCGGTATTTACGGCGGTAGTGTTGGCGGCTCGCAAAACGGTTACCCTGGCAAAGGTGGCGGTACCATAGTCATCCTCGCTGGTGGTACATTGAATATCAGTGGCTCGATTACCGCCAATGGCGGTATGGGCACAACTGACGATACTAAAACAGGGGCGGGGGGTGGTGGGGGCGGTATCGTTGTGCTGGTATCAAAAACATCTATTGCTAATAGCGGAACAATTTCTGCCACTGGTGGAGCGGGCGGTATAGCCACCGGAGCGACTAGTCCATCTGGTGGTGGGGGCGGCGGTATTGTGAACCTTTTTGCTCCGGTGATTACGGCGGGGACAATTGACGTATCGGGCGGAGCAGCAGGCGCGGGCACGAGTATTGCCGGATCTGGCGGGGGCGGCGGCGGTTCTGGTGGCACTGGCGGAAATGCCGGGGGTAGTGGCCCTGTAGATGCTACTGCCGGTTTTGCGGGCTATTCTTTTCAGAATATTACGACTGATCCCGCTGCGTTATTCTTAATATCTACGCATCCGTAATAATCCTTTAAATAATCACCCTATTTAAGCAAAGAATCTGCCTTTTTAAATTAGCGTACGTAAACCCATATACTGGCCCTCTCATAGTTAGGAAGACCGCACATTCCGGCATTAATATGCATGCCGCGAATGTGACGCGAGAAGGTTGAATCAACGTAAATCTTCTTGGTAGTGCCACCGACACCATGAGCTGTTACCGGACAACCTGATCCTTCGCTACCGCAGGCGCTGGCATCGGTTTTGCCATTATCGCAATGCCAATCAGTGCAGTAAAATTTTGCAGACTGATGTTTGCTACTTGTATCGAAGTCCGCAATATTTTGCAGGGTATGCCAGACGTAGCGACCATCAGTTCGTGAATAGTACATAAGCTCTTTGGGTGAAAAAGTGGTGTTAATTAATAGGGCCTGAACTTCATCATCTGGGATCTTGCCCATACTAGCGTCGGGATCTATGCGCATATCAGTTATTGCACTATTGCCACAATAACCGGCGCTGGTATCTAAAGCGCCAACCCGGGTCCACCCACCACCTTGTAAAGTTAAGTCACAATAAACCTGAAAAACTTCACTTTGGGGTTTAACCCAATACATACCATTTCCGTTTGGTACGCCACGCTGCAAAATATCTAAACAACTAAGCCCCGGATTATCTGGGCTGTAGCCAAGAGTTCCATCTGGGCCGGTTGCATCTTCTGGCATAGTGACTTCAGCAGCCGAATCGGCGAAACTTGGATCGTTAGTAAGCGCCACATCTAACACACAGGCGTCAATGATAAATGGATCGCTCAACCCGACATTGCTGCATATTTGTTCGGCCTGAGTTCGATCGCTGGCAGAAAGGATGTCGACACTAATAAAACTATCTGGAAACGATAGATCTGTAAAAGTATCAGTGGTGTTATCATTAAGATAATCAAAAAGGCTCTCTTGCTGAGTGATACGCCACGAATCGCCAAACTGCTTATATAGTTGAGCAAAGCTCGGCGTACTGCTTAAGGCAACACCCTCACGAGTAATAAACTCATTGCTTCTATCTTTGTCAAAGTTGCCTAATAAACCTTCTACCTTACCATGACGTATGCTAGGTAGCACAATCTTAAGATTGAGATATGAGCCTTTGAGACGAACGAGAACTTTACTATCATCAGGCCATTTAATAAGAAAAGCACCTGTACGCGGTTCGATTGTTCCACCTTGTGGCAGTTCAATCACTTCAGAATCTGAGTTTGTCGCACTGCCATTTATATATAATGCGGGCGATCGACCTACATAGATCCCAACACGGTCGTCTGCAACGTTCATTGCTACGGCGTTAGTAACTGATACAACTCGCGAACTATGCCACGGTGTACTGCGGATCTGCACCGTTAAACTATCATCTTTAGAGCGGATGAGCACAAACTCACCGACCCCTTGAAAATCATAAGCTAGGCGATCGAAGGTAATAAGATGGGGGTCACCCCAATCATCTCCCGGTCCTCCACAAGTAGAACTATCGATACATTGCGCTTCGCTTTCACAGCCAGTAGGAGTGCAGCTTCTTGTTTGCTCCATCTGGGTTGTCTCACAGCTACCAGCTCCACAGTCATTATCTTGCCATTCAGTACATTGACATTCGCAGGATGAAGCATTGATGCATTGCGCTTCAGTATCACAGCTTGCAGGAGTGCAACTTCTTGTTTGCTCCATCTGCGTAGGTTCACAGTTGCCTTGTCCACAATCGTTGTCTAACCATTCAGTGCATTGGCACTCGCAAGCTGGGGCACTTATACATTGTACTTCAGTATCACAATACGCTGGCGTACAGCTTCTTGTCTGCTCCATCTCAGTGGGTTTACAATCACCTGTTCCACAGTTGTAATCTTGCCATTCATTGCAATCACATTCACAAGCAATGTCATCTATGCATTGCGCTTCAATTTCACATGCCGCAGGAGTGCAACTTCTTGTTTGCTCCATCTCAGTAGGTTTGCAATTGCCTTCTCCACAATTATTGTTTTGCCACTGGTTACAAACACAGTCAGAAACACATGCACCGCGAACACATTTTGTCCCCGGTTGGCATACTTTACCGCACTCGCCGCAGTTGTTGTTATCTTGCTGTATATCGGTGCAACTACCATCGCAGACGATTTCACTATTAGGGCACTTGCATTTGCTTGAAAGACACTGCGCACCACTCGGACACACGTTGCCGCATTCACCACAATTTTCTTTATCGCGTTCGAGATCGACACATTCGTTGTTGCACACGGTTTCTAAGCAACTCCAGCAAGTGCGCCCATCACAATATTCGCTATTTTTGCATTTGTGATTGCACCGCCCACAGTTATTGCGATCGTGAGAAAGATCAATACACGTATCAACGCCATTAACTTTACATACCGAACCACCATTGGGGCATGACCAACAGGTACGCGCTTCACATGGTGCACCCACCGCGCATGCACGATTGCAGCGACCGCAATGGTTTACGTCGGTTGAGAGATCAACGCATTTTGGAGTTCCCTGAACAACACATATCGATTCACCAATGGGGCAATCGATATTAGCACCCGCAATACTTGGAGTATCATCGCTACTATAAAAATCGCAGCCGTCGCGAGCTGCCAACATGAAGAGTGAAAGTATCCCAAAACCAATGAATGTTATCCAACGGGATTTACTCGACGAGAAAGTGGTAAGCATGCGACACCTATAATCTTTAGTGAGCTGGATTTCGCTTTTGGCAATAACATATTTTGCGAACTTTATAAAAGAAGAAGTGGCAAAATATTTTTTACAATATGCCACTTGCAAAAATCACACAAAAACTCATTCTCGTCATTCTAAGCGAAAGTTTAGAACTTTTCATGCTGAAAAGATAAACTCGCTTCTCTCAACTCGCTTATTAACCCTAAGAATATGTAATTTATTTAAAGACAGACCTCTTAAGTTAATAGGCCGCGGAATATAAATAATGCCCGGGTCATCCGAGCTATCAAAACATATTCGTTTGTTAGCACCTTGTTTTAAGCAGCCCACTTTAACCATCAAATATTCATCAATTTTATCAGGATCTGTAGTATCCCAATTAAAATTAGTCAGTTCATCACGCGATAACTTATAAAGTTTAGCAATAGTATCTAAAGTATCGCCAGACTTAACACGGTGCTCAAGCAATCGAGCGACAATCTTACCCTCAAATGCTTCATGGTCATTTTCTGGGTTTAGTTGCGATGAAAGGGCTCCGGTACGCACGTAGCACAAAGTATCACTCATAGTCGCATCAATAACTATCGAAGTCACTTCTGCATAGCCACTACCAGCAAATGATAAATCGATACGACCAGATGAATCCGTTTTAGCCTTTTGCTTTGCTCCATCTGGCATTTTGATTTCAAATTCAATTTCTTTAATCGGCTCATCGCTAATGTCGTCAACTATTAAAAGCGAAAACGTAGATTTTTGCTTTATTTGCTGTTTTATTGCTTGTTGTTCTTCTGCTTGCTCATCGCTAATAAAAAGCGGTCTCGGCCCAGGAGCACGCACCAATATATACTCACCTTGCAGCCACAACCGTGCAATAAAGGCTACAATAGTATCATCTCTGCCACTAGCGAAATAAGAGCCACCCTGAAAATGAGTATATGCCATCTGCCGCAATGTTAATATGTTTGAGTAGTCCCCTACCATGCTAGATAAATAACTCTTTGCCCAATATTCACTTAAAGCAGGTATAATCTCATGTTCAGGCGGAACATCAACAAAACGTTCAAGAAAAATATAACAGCCTCCGTGCTTATATAATGACCAGTGCCTAGCATTAGTATAATCATTATATTTTACATTATTGGTTAAATTTTTCATACCTTTTCCTGTAATAAAACTATTTACTTTATATCGAGCATTTGTATCCATTTTGTTTGTAATAAAATCATCATTGCTTCAGATCCAATCGTTTAATCGCGTTACGAACAGGTTCATACCCCTCAATAGCTTCTTGTGAGCAGCAAGCTTTTGCCTCATACAAATCCGCTTTAGATATTCGCCCTCTTGATTCACTAAAGGGACGAAATTTTTTAACATCGTATATTAAAGAGCTTCTTAGCGGAAGATTCGGCCGTTTAAGATGAACTTCATGAAATCTAACCGTGGCAAAAAAGACGGGTTCTTCTTTTAATATATTTTTTTCATTCACCTCAATAAGCCATTTTGCTAAACTGTGCTTAGCGCGTTTTTGCGTATCTACAGAAAACTCACAAAGTGACACTATAAATATACCATTTTCTACATGAGCAATTTTTGTATCTCCGACTGGTTCAAAAATCCAAGGACTTTTTGCTTTCCATAATGTAACCCTAACTGATACCGATAGATCTTCGTGTATATTGTCAATATTACCTATAACATTAATCGTAGGTACTTTTCCTGGAGCATTTTTACGTTCAAGATATTCGCACGCAAGCCTAAAATAAGATAATTCAGGTCGCAGCATCGTAAATAATTTTTCGTCTCTATAAGTTACATCTTTCTTTATAATTTTTTTATTCTTCTGGCGCTCAACACATAGTTTATAAGAATACTCGCAGGTATCCCCTTCTTCATACCATTCTGGAAAACTAAACATGGGACTTTTTTTATAACTGCTCATTGTACAACCAATGTACCATTGATATATTACACTCTTTGTATCTTTATCCCAGGTAATATTAGCAGAAAAATTGTCATTGCCCAATGACTCCTTGTCGCCGTTATCTGCTTCTTTTAAATAGAGCACGACCTTATCACCATTATCAATAAGCTCATTGGCGAGTTCGCCCATTTCTAGGTTAAAAAATGTTAGTGTTCCTAAATCTAATGCTGATTTACCCCCAACACTAGAACTGACTTGAAGTTTATTATTAAATGTAAATTGTGATTCATCTGAAGGCACTATCGCGCTTGGTGCATGTGGATACTTAGGTGATATACGATAACCTATTTTACCTTTACCAAAAAGACGATGGTCAAATACTGAAATCTCAGGAGGTTTATCGTTTACTGTGAAGTCAAAATTGCCGTTACTAGCAATTTTCATTTGACCTTTATAGGTAAACTCTTCTATATCATTATTGTCATAGTCAATGATCCATGCAAATACTGCATCGACTTCTTTAATACTAAACCCGGTTGTAGTTCCTTTGATCGCAACTTCGGTTTTAAGTTGTTTTATTTCATCAATTATCAAATTGAGAGTCACTGTTGTGACCGGAACAGCACGAACATTAACATGGCAGGTATAGCCAAGATCTATACTTATTTCATTTCTAGTCTCTACCATTTCAACTCCCTAGCAAATCCGCTTAATTATTCTGGTATTTGGTTTAAATCGTCTTCGTCTTTATAGATATATTCACACGATGGTTTATCGCTTATTTCTATACCAAAAACCTTATAGTCTTTCTTAGGCATAAGCACAAAATGATAGGTTTTGCCTTTTGCTAAATGCTTTTGGTCAAGCAAAGCTTCATATACACCCCCAAGTCCGGTACCATCATATTTAATATTTACTTTTTCAAAGCAGTGCTCAACTAAGCTATTCTTTGCATTCTTTAACACTGACTTTACAGACACCATATTTTCTTTTTCATTTGGTGTGTCACATGTAATCTTGAGCGAATCCACATCACAACAATAGATCTTGGCATGTAAATGAAGATACCCCTCTTCTAAAAATTCTATTGTGAGTGGTGAGATTAGTTTTGGTATTGTATCAATAACAACCTTTGCAGGCTCAATCTTGATTCTTTCTGTATCAAACATAGCATCATCATTAGTTGTTCTTAATTCAACATTAAGCGCTGATTGACCCGCATAACTAGTTGCTTCTCCCTTTTTATTAGTAAGAGAAATCTCAGCGCTACACACCGCCCCTTGAGACGCATCTGCAGTGTTAGGGTTACCAAGCAATTTATCATCTATAAAATATTGCGGATTAGCATTCGACCAATCTTGCTCAGCACCATATAAGTATGCTGTTAATACTATATTTGATTTATTTTGCGTCGTTTGTATAGAAGAAATCATAGGTTTTGCAAGTGTTTTAAAAACATTATCTTTAACAGAACTAAGGCTATCGCTTTTATCAAGTTCTGGTGGTATATCATCCATAGTACTTGAAGGCCCTTCATACGCGTCAACATTATCACCATTGAATGCGCCAAAACTTGTGTTAATAAATACTCGTTCGTTCTTATTCGGTGCAGCAGCTTTAAGCACTTCTAAAAATGCTTCTTTAGGATCAAATTCAAATTTAACTACACCTGATGTATCTAGTTTAGGTTTAGCGATACTGACAACAAGTACTATTCTGTCATCTTTCTTTTCGGGCCATCGCTTTTTTAGACTTTCTGTAACTACTTCAGAGAAGGCAGGTATTTCTTTATTATCTTCTATAACCTTAAGATCTATGGCGCATTTTTCAAATATTTTGCGCGTTTCATCAAGCTTATCACCTTTTTGTGTTTCACAGTCTGCACAATTAATTGCTACTGTAAGCCCATTTGGGTGTAATGCTTGCACAGTAATAAAATCATGTTTATTTCCGTTTTTACCTTGGTTATAATGAGCCCACCACAATAACTCTAAACGCGCAACTAGTTGCGTATGCAATTTAATTTCATCAGAGCCCACCACATTGGCAAACTCTGAAAAATCAAAATGGTCTGCTAATTTGACGTCGTTTGGTTTACCATTTTTTTTACGAATACGTCTAATATACCCATACTCTTTTTCTGTTTCACCTTCTTGAGAATCAATAAATCGACCAAAAAGCCGCAAACACTTTTCAACCTTATTCCATGAAAGCTCACTAGGTATCTGGTTATAGCTTGCAGTAATTTGAAATGTTTTTTTGTTTTTCTTAATAATTGCCTCTTTTATCACAAATGTCACATCAGCATTTTGAGCTTCAACGGCAGCGGCTTTAAGAACATTTTCAATTTCTACTAAATCTTTATCACTTTGTTTTGGAGCATTCGTGGGTTCAAGAAAAACTTTACGACCTTGGTCAGTTACACTGACTACACTAATACTCATTTTTGTTGCTTTGCCAAAAACTTCTATGGCCGTACAAAGAGCAATGGCTATTTGTTTTAACCCTTCAGCCTTATTAGAATATTCCCAAAATTCAAATCGCTCAGTAACATGCGTTCCGGTTTTAAGACCTGTCACATAACTTCCGGTTTTGCTGTCAACAATCCAATTTGCTGTTTGAGTAATATTTTCAGGCAGGCTAAATTTAGCGTACTCAAATTTTAAATACCCAGCAAGCGCCTTAGGGCAGCCTGAAATAAAACGCATATTTATTTTATAAAGCCCAGTTTTAGAATCCTTTTGGGGTTCAAACTTCTCATTTATTATAGGCTGCATTAACTTTATAGTAGTAGGCAATCCCGCTCCACCTTGCTGCTCGGGTTCACCTTGATACCCTTTTATTTTTAGAGTGTACTCTCCCCATAGCGGAACTGTTCTGCTAAGTACAAACATACCTTTGTCATACTTACTCTTATTCTTACCTTCATCATTAGTAATCGAAAATTCTTGCAGCGAAGCTGATTTATCGTTGTTCTCAAGAATAAGTGATATCTCATTAGAGCTCCAACCACGCTCAATCACCACAACAGAAATCTCTTGCCCCGTAACAAAAGGTCCATCGTCGTCAAGAACAAAACCCCACATCACCGGGTCGTGCGCACCTTCAGCATCAGCATTCACCTCATTGAAGTCTTTTATAAGTCGAAATTTCTGGGCGTTAATCGCATTATTTAGTAACCATAAAAAAGAAATCGGATGAACATTAAGTACTTCGGCATGTGATTTGTAATCAGTAATGTCATTTGCTGGCAGCATTGCTTTATCGCCATCAAAGAGCGACAATTCTTCGCCTTTTTTGCCTACAATCGGCACTTCTTGTGGTACTGCAAGATCAATCGACTCTACATCTTGAGCCTTTGGTACTCCATACCAACTAGTCGTAAGTACTTTGGCTATTATTTCATTGTCTGTAAGTTTTAAAAACGATTGTGGTAACATATTATTTCCACGAAGTTTGGGGATAAGATCAGCAATACCACCCGCACTCCACTCTGATATATGCTGCAAAAAAAGCCCTCGCCAACGTGCGCTAATCAACCGCTCAGCATACGTGGTTTGTTGTGCAATATCTTCAGTATCGCAGATATTCAAATAAAAATCTGGTGTAACAATTTTCATTGACTCGGCACGCGCTGGCACAAGTAAATCAAGTTCAAGTGGATCTGCTTTAAAATCGTCTTCTGAAAGCTCTTTTTTAGCAGTCGCAAAAGATATTCTATTTTTCTCTTTTTCACGAGATTCGTAATAATATACCTCAATTATGTATGGCATTGGCCGTGTATCTGTATTTTGCACGGGGTATTGTTGGGTGTTTATAGTTAACTTTAGTGGATAGCATTGTATTCGATATGCAATTTCATCTTCTGCTTTACTAGTAAATGATGGCTCTAAATATTGGGGTTCTTTTTTATCCTTAATATAAAATGACGCCCTTCTCTGAAAAAAATTGCGCAGCTGAATACCCATGGTCTTTAACGGGTAGTCACTATTGGCAGCCAAAAAAACCGCCTTAGCAGCATGCTTATCATCAGCATCTGGTAATTTATCTTCAAAATATTTTTTGGCTTCTTCATCGTCAACTAAGTTGTCTTTCTTAGCAGCATCTACTTCAGCAATTTCAGATACCTTTAGCTTTAGATCATCTTTCGCATAATCAAATAACTTTTCAACAGCCGAGCTACTGTTGGCAGGCGCAAAAACTTCCCAATGTAGCGCACCGTGGGTATCGTTTGATTTAGCGCCTTTTACAACACCAAGCACGGTACCGTAACTCACAGGAAGTAATGCATCAGAAAAAGTAACAACCGCGCCCTGTTTAAGAGCTGCAAAGCCCTGCACAAGATCGCCTGGAGGGTGTTTAACATAACCTAGAGCACGGCTTTCTTTACGCAGGGTTATTGACATAAATTTTGTTAAATCGGTGTTTATATTTTCATGCACTTGGGCTTCAGCATCAGCATCAGCATTAATTTCTTTGGTCGCCCAAAAAATCTTACCCAATTTACCATTTTTTCTATCAAGATTAATAATAGCTGCGTAACGCGCTAGATAAAATTCTTTAAGCCAAGGTGCATTTTTATAAACATCACTTGGATCATCAGGCCAAAGAGATGGTGCCATATGCATATATAGTGAATAGAATGGCAAGTGATCGCCTGTTTCATTTTGTTCGTTATCGAGTTCAACAATTTCATGTCTAACCAGTATAAAACCATTATCGTGCTTGAGAAATTTTTTGTTGTCTTCAGCGCTCGGAGCTTTTGAAATACGCGCAGCAACAATATAACCTGGCGCCATTGAGCGAACATAGGCCCCGTTAGCAGCGTTATTGGTTGGCACTGGCCAATGCACACCGCCATGTAAAGCTCTGTTGGTAGCCAAAGGATAAAAACCATTTTGGGCATGCTCTATTTCATAGAATCCTCGAGCCATACTATCGAGCACATTATCATCTTGCTGAAAAGGAAGGCACAAACCAGCACGAACACCTTTTGAGAGCACAAGACCTGCGACAAATGGTGTTTCTTTATCGCGAAAAATATATTTTCCACCTCGATGTTCATTACCTGGGTCATCAAGCCAAATCTCAGCTTTAGAAGGTAGGGTAGTATTATGTTCAAAAAACTTACTTGCTCGCATAAGGTAAATATAAGCACGACCCCCTTTCCAATTACCTATAACGATATGGATAAGCGAGTGCTTATTTTCATCGAGTTTTCCTAAATGTTCAAACGTAACGTGTGAATCACTATGCAGCGGTGTTAGCATAGCACCCTTACCGATTTGTGGTGAAGCAGGATCAGCGATTAGCAACCAAAGCTTTTGCGTGCCGTCTTTATCGGGCATAATGCAATAACCAGCAATCACCACGAGATGGCCACCAAATTTTTTATCAGTTGATAACCCTGTATAAACAATTACGGGATTGTTAGCTTTAAGTGCCTCGATAGCCGGCTCGAAAACATCTTTTTGCGCCTCAAAACTCGAAGCGATTATTCCGGCTTCTTTAAGTCGCGATTTTGAATCTGTTTTTTCTGATTTAAATAATATATTATCGTTACTACAATTCATATCCGATATCGTATTAAGTAAATTCATTAGTCCATATGACTTAGCTGCTATTGCCTCGGTCTTAGGCATACGAAGATCCATTGGAGCTGTTTTACTAGAACCTCGCCAATGTGAGATGTAGTCGATTTTAGAATTTACTTCGCCAGACACCTTTTGGTAATAGTTCCACAACATCGAAGATGAGGTACGACCACACCAATTTTCAACTTTGGCAATAGGATTGTACTGACCAAGCAATGGTACCCTTATGAAATGGTGTTCTTTGGTAAATTGCAAAATTTCTTCAGGTATCGTATAGGCATCAAAAGGGTATATGCGTTCAAGCGTCTGAGGATCAAGTTCACCCCCAGGCTCAGGCTCATAAATATCGGTTTCATTAACATAATCAATAATGCCACTACTCATTAAACGCCCCTGACTATTTTCTACCTATATGCATGAATCAAGCTGCTATTGTTTTTTGCAGCCGATTGATTTTTGCTTATATGTTATTACATACTGCTTAGTTCTGACTTTGGCTGCTTTGCTAATTAATAAAAATAATTAACTATTAACTTCCTCTATATGCCGGTATTATTTGCAGCTTAGGTTAATATAGATAAAAATTAAGTTCTTATTTATAAGTATTAAAAGGATTAAAAGTTCTGTTGGTAAACAAAAATTTTAAATAGCCATATTTATCGCAATGCGTTGGTCGTACTAAATTTTGATCTCATTACCTTTATAGGAAAACAATTAGTATGTTCCTCGAAAATAAAACCACACATTTTAAACGTCGAGTTATGACCCGAGTCGCTGAGTTGCTATTCTCTCGCGCTGCTCCATTGGCTTTCGAGCGTATTGCTCACGAATTGATTCCCCGCACCGGAAATCCTAACCGCTGTTGTATTCAAAAAGATCGCGAGATCATTAGACAGCGGGTAATTGCAGTTTTAGGTTTTGGCCTCGAAGATACTGAAGAACTCGATCAACGTCTGCTAGCAGACTATGTAAGCGTAGCTCTTGCACGTAAAAAGCCTGATGAGCCTATTTTGTCATTCATTAATGACGCCTGCCAGGCATGTGTAAAAGCCAATTACTATATAACCGATGTATGTCGAAATTGTGTAGCTAAGCCATGTATTATCAATTGTCCAAAAAATGCTATCGAAGCTGATGAGCAAAGGGCCACTATAATTAGCACTAAATGTGTTAACTGCGGTATCTGTCAGAAGGTTTGTCCATACCATGCAATTGTATATGTGCCAGTCCCCTGTGAAGAATCGTGCCCGGCGGGAGCTATTCAAAAGAATGCCGAAGGTCGAGAGTTTATTGATTATGATAAATGTATTTTTTGCGGCAAATGCATTCAGGCTTGCCCATTCGGAGCAGTGGTCGAAAAATCTCAACTTGTTGAAGTAATTGTTTCGCTGCTTTCTACTAAAAAGACTGTGGCCATGATTGCTCCAGCTATTGCAGGACAGTTCGATGGTGGGATTGCAAGACTGGCTGGCGCTCTTAAAGCTCTCATCTAATAGAGGTTATGAACTGTGAAGGCGGGTGCATAGCTGGACCCGGCGTTATCAGTAACCCTAAAAAGGCCCGCATACGACTTGATACTGCTTTTGATGAAAGCTAATAGTGCCAATTAACTCAGGAAAACTAATTAACCAGGGTCATTGGCGAAATTTAGCAACCGACTATTCTTTAACCTGAAAATGTCGCATTTTATGATACTTTTTTAGTGTTTGGCATTTTATATGCTCAGATGATATTGCTAATTAACTAGAATAATATGAAAATTTATACAAAGATTAATTATTGGAATATCTAATTGAATTTTTCAGCAGCTTTTCAGTAACTATAAATTCTACAGATGAATTACCTACACACTTTATATGATATAAAAAGATATTGATTATTTTGTTTTTGTTTTATGATATTTTTATATCTATTAACTTTTTTACTAACCAGCAACCATGGTTATACTAAAGAACATGAATGCCGTTGTGCCATTTGATGCAAATAATAAAGAACAGCTGTTACCTAAGTTAACTCATTATCTCGACTATTTTCGCGCGCTCTCAGAAGTTGCAAAAGCGTTAACTAAAAGCCTAAAACTTGACGATGCTACATCTACTATCGGAGAAGCCATAACCCAACTTCTTAAACCACGCGATTGGTCATTATTGCTTATAGATGAACCAACCCAAGAGCTTTACTTTGCTGTTGCTATGGGCGAGGCTGCTGATAAGATTAAAAATTTACGCTTGAAAATTGGCGAGGGTATTGCTGGCTGGGTCGCTGAGCATCGTGAGTCATTATTGGTACCCAAAGTCGCTGACGACCCACGCTTTTGCCCGAAAGCTGATCAACTCACCAGTTTTCACACTTCAAGCATATTATGCGTACCATTAATATGCCGTGATCGTGTTCTTGGGGTAATCGAGCTTATTAAAGGTGGGGATGATCCCGAACCATATCAAGAAGAACATCTTGAATTACTAACACCAATTGCTGACTTTGCTGCTATAGCCATCGATAACGCCATTACTTTTGAACGTCTACAAGATATGACGATTATCGATGAGTGGACCGGTCTCTACAATGCACGCTTCTTACATCGTTTTATTGAAGAAGAATCACGTCGTGCCAAACGCTATCGCCATGATCTAAGTATTGTATTTATCGATCTCGATCATTTTAAGCAGGTCAATGACACGCATGGTCATTCGGTAGGTTCAACTCTGCTATGTTATATTGGTGATGTTATTAAAACCTGTATTCGCGATACAGATCGCGCAATTCGATATGGTGGTGATGAATTTGTTATTGTCATGCCCGAAACCCCAAAACAAGGTGCCATTATTGTTGCCGAACGCCTACGCCAAAATTTAGCTGATAATGAATTTGTGGTTGGCAAAGCAATTATAAAAATTACTGCAAGCATGGGAGTAGCTGCCTACCCAGATGATGGCAGCGATGGTCATGCAGTGCTTGGCATTGCTGATCAATCAATGTATCGAGCCAAAAATTGCGGGCGAAATTCAGTGATTGGGGCTAATTTATAATCTCCCACGATTTACATTTGAAAAAATGCAGATATTACTTGCTAAGTATATCGATGTGAGCTTTGAGCAAACTTAAATTATCAGTTTGTTGTTTAAGCTTTTAACAATTATGCGAGGTTAATAAACAAGTGCTATGATACCGTTTCGTGAGAAACTAAAAAATACCGTTATTGTATTTGATGGTGCCTTAGGTACTATGTTTTATGCAAAAGGTGTCTACCTTAATACCTGTTTCGATGAGCTAAATTTAACTGCACCACATATGGTACAGCAAATACATCAAGAATATATCCAAGCAGGCGCTGATGCCGTTGAAACCAATACTTTTGGTGCTAGTAGCTTCAAATTAGAAGGCTATGGTCTAGTTGAAAAACAAGAAGAAATTCATTTAGCTGGCGTTCGTTTGGCACGCGCTGCTGCTGGTCCTGACCGTTATGTTGCTGGTGCCATTGGTCCAATGGGCGCCCCCTTAGAACCATTGGGTCGTATAAATGTTGCTCAAGCACGCGAAGATTTTAAAAGACGCTGTCGCGCCCTAGTTAAAGGTGGTGTTGACCTCATCATTCTTGAAACCTTCATCTACCTTGATGAAATTGAACTTGCCATTAAAGCATTGCGTGAAGAGTGTGAACTACCCATAATTGCACAGTTAGTACTCGGTAGTGAAACCCAAATTGCCTCGGGCACACCTTTGACCGAAGCTATTGATAAACTCGCTTCTTTTGCACCTGACGTTATCGGTTTTAACTGCGCTGTCGGCCCCAAAGAAATGCTGGGAGCACTTGAACAAGTAGTCAACCGTACTAACATCCCATTCTCACTCATGCCTAATGCAGGTATGCCAAAATTTATTGATGGTCGTACTATCTATTTAACCTCACCAGAATACCTAGCTGAATATGCTAAACGTTTTATTCAAACCGGTGCGCATATTGTTGGTGGTTGTTGTGGTACTACGCCAGATCATATTAAAGCCGTACGTCGCGCGGTCTCGGCGCTGCAACCTCCTACTAAACGCATCGACATTACCCCAATAACCAACGACAATGCCCCTGAAGTACGTCCGTTAGCGCGCCCAGAAAAATCGCGCTTGGCTGCACGCCTCTCTCGTGGAGCATTTGTTACTATATGCGAGCTTGTCTCTCCTCGCGGCATTTCAGCGACGCGCGAATTAATTCGCGCACGTCAACTAGCTTTTCATGGCGTTGATGCTATCAACATCCCTGATGGTCCTCGTGCTAGTTCACGTATGTCAGCTTTAGCATTAGCCCTGTTGATTCAACGTGAAATCGGTATTGAGGCTTGTCTACATTACACTTGCCGTGATCGCAATATCATCGGCATGCAAAGCGACCTATTAGGTGCTTGGGCTTTGGGCATCCGTAACATTCTTGCCGTCACCGGTGACCCACCTAAACTAGGCAACTACCCCAATGCCACTGCTGTATTTGATATAGATGCTATCGGGTTAGTAAGTCTACTTAGTCGTTTGAATTTTGGCTTAGACTTAGCTGGGCATCCTATTGGCGACCCAACTGGTTTTCACGTAGCCGTAGGAGTAAATCCCGGCGCCATAAATCTTGATGAAGAACTTGATCGACTTGAGCGCAAAATTGAAGCTGGCGCTGAAATGGTTATAACTCAACCTGTCTTTGATCTCGATTTGTTCGAACGTTTTTATAAACGTATCGAGCCGCTACGCGTACCTTTAATTGCTGGCATATGGCCATTGGTGTCACTGCGTAATGCTGAATTTTTAAACAACGAAGTACCCGGTGCGCATGTACCAGAAGCAATTATGCAAAAACTTCGTGCCGCCACCTCAAAAGATGATGCCTTAAAAATCGGCGCTGCCGCCGCAAAAGAAATGTTACAACAACTGCAACCACATACTAACGGCGTGCAAATTGCCGTGCCTTTTGGCAAAGTAGATATGGTGCTTGAAATTCTCGAAACAGTTCTTTGTTAAGGGCCCCTTTTTTAAACTTGCTTTTCTTGCTATATTTGCTTGCACTTCCTTTAAATTTCACTAACGATGCTTAATTAGATTATTATGTTATCCCTTTTTGTAGAACTATATAAATATCGGCAATTATTAATGCGCCTGATTGGTCGTGATTTACGCGTACGCTATAAACGCAGCGCCCTTGGTTTACTTTGGGCTTTTGCTGAGCCATTATTTATGATGGCTTTATTTTCTTTAGTCTTTTCATTTTTTTTACGTATAAATACGCCTAACTATCCGGTGTTTGTTTTGTGCGGTATAGTTGTCTGGAGCTTTTTTCAAACTGGTGTTGTTTATTCTTTAACCGCAATCTCTGGCAATTCTGGGCTGATAAAAAAAATCTATTTTCCTCGAGAAATTTTGCCTCTAGCTACCGTCTTTGGTCGCTTTGTGCACTTTTTTTTATCATTATTATTACTAACGCCATTTTTGATTTGGTTTAATGTTCCTTTTACTTTGGCGCTCTTATACTTGCCAATATTAGCTTTAATCGAATTAGTATTAGTCTGTGGTGCAGCTTTAATGCTAACCGGTTTTTGCACTCTCTATGAAGATGTAGCCTTCTTAGTTAATTTTGCCTTTATGGGTTTGTTTTATGTTTCGCCGGTGTTTTATCCAGTTGAAATGATTCCATTGAATTTACGTCCTTGGTATATGTTAAATCCTGTAGCTTCTTTAATTAGCGCTTATCGCAGTGTTTTATTAGAAGGTCATATTCCAGCTTTAGCAGATCTTGCACCTGCCATCATTTTTGCTCTTATCTTATTAGTTATTGGCACTAAAGTATTTCGTCATATGCAATGGCAGTTTGCTGAGGTTTTATAAATTATCATGACTGCCGCTATTCATATTGAAAACTTAAGCAAACAATTTATTTTACGACCGCAAAATAGTCGCACACTCAAAGAGACTATATTGCGCTGGTCAAACCGTTCAGCTAACATCAATAAATTTACCGCCTTAAGTAATATTAATCTCACTATCAATAAAGGTAAGTCAGTTGCGATAATCGGCCAAAACGGCTCGGGCAAAAGTACTCTATTTAAAATAATCAGCGGTATTATTCGCCCCACTGCCGGCGACATTATGATTAATGGTCGCATCGCGCCTTTAATTGAATTAAATGCCGGGTTTCATCCGGAGCTTTCTGGTATTGAGAATATATTTTTAAATGGCGCTATTTATGGGATGAACACCCAAGAAATTACCGCCAAGCTTGATGCTATTAAACAGTTTGCTGATATCGGAGATTTTATCTATTCGCCGGTTCGTGTTTATTCATCAGGGATGATGGCGCGTTTAGCTTTTGCTTTGGCGATTAATATTGACGCTGATATTTTGCTTATTGATGAAGTGCTTGCGGTTGGTGACATTAGTTTTCAAAAACGCTGCATCGAGCGTATTTTAGAGCAAAGGCGCGCTGGCAATACCATCGTTTATGTTTCACACGATCTTAAATCAGTAAAACAAATTGCTGACCGCGTAGTGTTGCTTGAGCATGGTGTAATTCGCAATGCAGGCGAGCCTAATGCTATCATCGCTGAATATTTAGAGAGCCAAGGAATTAAGGCTGCTGCTGAGCAATAAAAAATTAGTTACTATTAAGTACCATCAGCATAACAACTATAAGCTGGCAATTCTGCATTGATATTAATATTCTGGTCAATTGCAGCTAAGGCGGACAGCCAAAAATGCCCGTAAGCAAGTGGTACTTGCATAATTACACTTAAAGTACGATGACGTAGTTTGGCATCTGCTTTGCAAAGTTTATAGAGTTCTCGCCAATCATCGCGTTCACCAAAATCAAGGATCTGCGCAATAATTTCTTTACTACGCAAATCAAGATGTTTGCGGTTCCATAAAGCTCGTGATGATGACAAGCCTGTAGAATTATTCATAATGAATATTCATCCAAAATTAAAGTTGCCAATATTTGCGCATAATGACGACCACGTGATTTAAGATGCTCCCATTTATTGTACGGTGCAATAAGACCACGATAAGTGCTTAAATCAATCTCAGCTGCATCAATAGGTTCTGCTGCTCCAAGCCTTTCTGAAACTTCTACCAGAGGCGAAGCTCCTGAAAGTTGTTTATACAGAGTATCGAATGAATTCATTGCAGCACAAACACCATCATCACCTAGACAGTCATATAATACCACACAATCAAGATAATCACGTGTTGTGTAACGCGTAGCGAGCAACCAAGCTTTTATACGAGCCATTTCTTTTAATGTTGGTACTCGTAATCCATTGATAATCTCAGTCTCAAGTGGCTGCGTGCGACGTAATTGCCGAATACCTGTCGGGATACCTTCTAATTGCCCAAGAATTAATACTGGACGTTGCAAACGCTCAGTCTGCCAACCAGCGACTGCTTCAAGATCGGCAAGAATTTCATCAAAATGGTCTCGTAAATCTTCGAGAACATGATCACCGTCATAACTACAGCGATGTTGAGCATGCAAAGCGGCAGCTGTACCACCAACCAACACCGCCTCAGGTAAAATACGCTGGAGATGGCTTTCAGCTGCAAGCAACTTTTCCCAATCACTTAACTTAGTCATTTTCTAATTAAGTTATGATTTTTTTTATTAGTGAGGTCAATAGGTAATAGATTTGACTTATATTACCTATTTGCGATGGCACCAGTACCGGCTAATGATATTTTATAAAAATAAAACTTGCAATCATTGACAGATGATCTCTTACATGATCATCTGCAACTAGTATTTTATAAATTTCAATATGCAAAAGGGGGCTATCATCAACACTTAATTCTATTATTTTATTTTTATCTTTTGGCGAGAAGCACTGCTGTTAGCACAAGTAATGCAAAATTTATAAATATATTTAATGAGCTATGCGTATTGCAGCAATATTATTAATTTTCATCTAAGCAAATAAAATACGCATATTAGCTCGACATTATGACCTTTAAAAGATATTATAAGATTATTTAAAGGGTATGCACAATGAATCTCATTGCGGTTAAAGATCTCAAAACGCCTAAAATCTTACGGCAACGTCTGCAACGTGAAGGTGAGTTGCTGTTGACGAGTGACGGCAAACCTATGGCGGTGCTCATTAATGTCGCACCAACAGACAACCCTACTGCGGTAATAACCGCCATCCATCAAGCACGTGAGCGCATGGCATTAAGTCGTATACGTGAAGCAGCTAGCCGCAATGGGGCGGCTCAGATGACGACACCGCAAATTAACCGTGAGATCTTGGCAGCAAGGGCAGAGCGAGCACGCCGAAAATGAAGCGTGCGGTATTTGACACCAACATTGTCGTCTCCGGTTTTCTCTCTCCTTACGGACCTCCAGGTCGAATCGTCGATTGGTTGCGGCAGGGGGACTTAGTGGCGGTGCTGGATGATCGTATTTTTCGCGAATATGCCGAGGTGTTAACGCGGCCCATTTTTGGCTTGCCTGCCAATGACATTACTACAACGCTAGCGGGTATTGCCGAACGAGCCGAATGGGTGGATATACCTCCTCAGGATGCCTACCAGCTACTACCAGATCCAGATGACGCACCATTTGTCGAATGTGCCAGCATTGCCAGAGTACCCCTGGTAACTGGCAATTTACGCCATTTCCCTAGACGCCTAATTGGTCGCTTGGTAGTGCTAACTCCAGTTGAGTTTATTAAACAAATGCATAACATCTAATAGCCCATTTATCCTTCGATACCCACCACAGATCAGATTAGATGCAAACCGCTCAGCAACTCTGGTGTAGCGACCGGTTGTGCGGATGATTTCGGCAGCGATCCATTCGACCAGCCGCCGCCTCCGATAATCCATCTGGTCCATCAAGTTTGTAAATCAATTTACAATCCGCACTTAACCTAAACATGTTAATAGCTAGTTTTTAAACCTCAACGCTTAAATAGGAATACGTAAAACAGCATCCATTAAAGCTTTAAAAGTTGCAACTTCTTGTGTGGATAAATCTCGCAATTCACTAGCAATTGGAACAATTTGGGCCGCAGGCTTGCCATCAACAGTTACAATTACAGCTTCACCAGTATTTTTAACTGTTTTTACAACTTCAGAGAAAGTTGATTTTACAGTAGAAAGCTTAATTTTTTGACCCGCGTAGACCATAATGATTATTATAGTCATATGAGACTACTTTTATAAATACTGATCATAATTATTTATTGGCTATCCGACTATTACGGCACGTATTCCGATATAGTCTTGACTTTTTCGGAATAGACTGCGAAAATTAGATATGCGACGTTCGTTAATTCAACCAATTCAAGCTGATTTAAATCGTAAGATAATTCTCGTTAGCGGCGCTCGGCAATGCGGCAAAACAACTTTAGCAAAAATGCTTGGTGAACCTTATGATTATTTAAATTTTGATGTTGCTGAACATCGTATAGCTATAATTGAAAAATCTTGGGACAGAAAAAAACCTATTATAATACTTGATGAGTTACACAAATTAAAAAAATGGAAGAGTTACTTAAAAGGAATCTATGATGATGAAGGTATACCACCAGGTCTTGTTATAACTGGCAGTGCTAAACTTGATACCTATAAAAAAGTTGGTGATTCTTTAGCTGGCCGATTTTTTTCTTATCGCTTACATCCATTTGACCTCGCTGAATTGGCGCAAATTGATACCAAATTAAATACTGAAAAAACCCTTACACAATTGCTTTTACTTGGTGGCTTTCCCGAACCTTTTCTTGATGGCCGCGAAACCTATTATAAAAGATGGCGACGCTCTCACTTAGATATTATTTTACGTCAGGATTTGCTCGATCTTGAAAGCGTTCACGAAATCACTAGCATTGAGACATTAGTACAACTGCTGCGAAAACGTGTTGGAAGTCCAGTATCATATGCTTCATTAGCTCGTGATTTACAATGCAATGATAAAACTGTACGACGATGGCTTAGCTTACTTGAAAGTATGTATGTTATTTTTAAAGTAACACCATATCATCGCAATGTAGCACGTTCTCTTTTAAAGTCAGCAAAATATTATTTTTTTGACAATGGCTTAGTACAAGGTGATCAAGGTACTCGGTTAGAAAACCTTGTGGCTTGTGCCTTGCTTAAACAATTGCATTTTTTACAAGATTGCTTGGGACGCGAACTAGAACTTTTCTATTTACGTAATAAAGATGGTCGTGAAGTAGATTTTTTAATCAGCGAAAACTTAAAACCTATTTTACTTGTTGAAGTTAAATGGGCTGATAATACTGTCGCTCCAAGCATTGGTCACTTTGCTTCTATGTTGCATGTTAACAAGGCAATACAAATAGTAAAAGAATTACCACGCGAAAAAACATTCGCCAGTGGGCTTGAAATTCGCCGTGCTGCTAATTGGCTTGCGTCACTGCCATCAACCTTATAATTTATTTTAAAATCATAGTCCGCCGCTACATCATCTTATTACTTCTTTACGTCGAGCTAAGTTTTTATCACCTTCAGAATCATAATTTCTGATTGGTATTCTAAAGCAGAACTTGATCGAATGTTGGCAGATATAAAATTTTAAAGCTACGTTAGATTACCTCACTAGTACTTAACTTCATTACGACGCGCTAAAATTTTATCACCTACGCGAAAGCTATTGGCAATAATTGTTGGCGTTGTTGGCACCCCTAATGAAGTGGGCATAAAACTACCATCAGTAACATAAAGATTGTCGATATCATGGGCGCGGCAATCAGCATTAAGCACAGAGGTTTTTGCATCATTACCAAAACGACAAGTTCCGTGCTGCAAATGATAAGTAGTGCTTGCAATATGCGGAGAATTAAATTCTTGGGCCTTGGGAGTTACCGCAGCCAAAATATCAATACCACGCTTAAGCATGCGGCGATTGACTTCAAGATCTAACGGATGATGGGTCATTTGAATACGGGCAACCGGCATACCCGTACGGTCTTTAACATTGGGATCAAGATCAATATAAGTCTGGTCGGTTGGTAAAAACTCATTAAAAATTTCAAACTCAAGCCAAGTCTGTTCCTTAAAATACTTTAACACTTGTTGTTTATATGCTTCGCCATACAATTTAAAATCACGATCCATAGTTAAACGCAGCGCCGCATTTATCGGATTAGGATGCGGCAAAATAAAATTATAAGTACCGCCTTTGATAAAACCTAAGCGACCATCAGAGGCCCAATAATCATCTTGTACGCTACGCTGTAAAAACGGCAAATCATAATTATGTTCGCCAACTGTTTTAATAAAATCCTGACGAGAAAAAATTGCCGTTCCCTTACCAAAGGTTGAAAAAGTCAAATTCTTCCCAACTAATCCACTGGTGTTGGCAACTCCTTGCGGAAATGCTTTGCATGCCGAAAGCAATAACAAACGCGCGCTCTCAATAGCACTGGCGGCCAATACTACTATTTTTGCCGATACTTTGTGGGTGTTGCCTTTATGGTCACGATACTCAACCCCACTAACGCGCCGATCATTACCTATTATGATACGAGTAACTGGTGAATTGGCACGAACTTCACAATTATGCGTCGCCTCAGCAGCAGGTATTAGTGTCGCTAGCATGCTCGACTTTGAAGCGTTCTCACAACCATAATCACCACAATAGCCACATTGATTGCACGCTGGTCGTGTGCCATACGCTTGTGATAATACCGCGCGCGCCGTAGGGAACGCATGCATACCAATTTCTTTTGCCGCCCTATCAATTAATGCTGCACTTGGATGTGGCCGTAAGGCTGGCAGAGGGTAAGGCCGCTTGCGTGTATCGAATGGATTTATGCCAGCTTGACCTGACACGCCGATTAAAACTTCTGCTTTATATAAATATGGCTCAATCTCAGCATAACTAATCGGCCAGTCTGCAAGATTTGCCCCAGCAACACCACCTATTAATGTTGCTAATTTAAAATCTTCCGCGTGCGGCCAATACCAAAATCCAGTCATGTGCACCGTGGCGCCACCCACACAGCATGAAGTCCAACCTTCAGTTGTTGGAAAAACTTGTTCTGCCCCGTTTTTACGAATGGTATGGGGGTCATCAACCGGAAACGGTACAAAAAAATCACGACGGCAAATTGTTATTTCATCATGAGTAAAATCAGCAAGGCTATAGTATGGCCCTTTTTCTAAGATCAAAACTCGCAAGCCAGCTTGCGCCAATGTCGCAGCCACCGGAGCACCACCAGCACCACTGCCAATGACTATGACATCAAAATCTTTCAACTTAGTCATTTAATACTCAATAAGGTAAACCTTGATTTAAGTTTTGAATAATTTCTAAACGCCGTGGCGAAAAATAGCATTGCTTATGACCAATTAATTTCCAACCAACTTCGCCTTGATTACCACCATGATGAGGTGCACCTAAAAAACTCTCCATGGTTAAAACAATTAAACGTTTATAAAACATCGCACTGTCAAAGCCAGGCGCTGAGATTTTGCCATCTTTACATAACACCAGCATTTCATCTTGTTCAGAGGCTGAACAAAACACCAAAGGTTTTCGATATTTTTTGCGCGCTAGGCGGTTTAGTACCACCACCGCCATGTGAAATTGTCTACCCACGCCAATAAAAGCTTTGCGCTCAAATAATTTGGCAAAAAAGTTTAGTGCTCCTGCTGCACCTGCTCCAGGAAATATACGTTCAACTACCGCATACATTGTTTTATAGTATTCGCTATTTTCATCACTGCTATCAGATAATAAAAGAGCATCACGCGCTTTACCTTTTTTACATGCTGATAAACCCGTTGCTAAGCCAACACCAACAAGCGTGGCTAATGCTTGACGACGGCTAACCGTCAATGGTTCATAGGCTTTCAGATTTATCTTAGTGGTCATTGTACCTCCTGATGACATACACCACACGCTGGTCGTTCTTGCGTTATTCGTGGGCATTCTTGGCTACTATTAAGTTTAGCTTCTGCATGGCAGTTTGCACATGCAAATTTTGCTAAAGAGGGGCAACGATGCTTATAGTTGCCACTAGCACTGCCACCTTTACCAACATGACAATTATTACACGACCAAAGAGCTGCTGAAGTTTTAGCGTTTGCGGTTTGTTTATAAGTTAATGATTGTACAAACATTATTAACTCATTAGTAGCTCGAACATTTTCAGTTAACGACTGGCGATACGAGGGCATAACTGAATTTATACCAGGATCAAATATTTTTTGTTTTATCTCGCTCGCACTTTGTCGTGTAAGAGTGCTTAATTTGGGGCCGGCTAAATTTAAATCTGCACCATTTGCTCTGCCACCATGACAAAGAGCGCAACCCAGACCAATATAAAACGCTGCACCACTTTGCAGCTGCTCGCTACCTTTAATACCCACGGTGTGGCAACGAACACAACTCTCTTGAATGTAAGGTTCTCGCATCCGTGAATCTTGTTGATCATGACCTATCCATAAATGGGCGGCATCGGCAACTAAAGCTTGGGCTGTCCCGCCATGACAACAACTGCAAGAAATTTGGTTTAAATTATGAAGTCGATGAGCTAATGGGGCATCGGCCGTTTTACCATTTAGCATCTGATCTTGATGACAGCTAGCGCAGCGATCAGCACCTTGGTCACACGATATCAACTCAATTACTTCAGTTTTACGGTGACGCAAAAACTCATGTACTGCAACAATAATTACTGTTGCCATTAGCAATAACGCAACGATAGTAATTGCTAAACGCAGCTTTTTAATATCTTGATCTATATTAAAAACCACGTATCACTCCCTAAATAGGCCAGCACAGAACCCAATCTGCGCCACGACAAATGCCCACAATAGTAAAAACCAATAAAGCTGAAACCAGCGATATCAAAACGAGTTGAAATGCTAGACGTCTACCAGAAATTCGCCAGGTCATTATTATAGTAAATATAATAATACTAAATGTAGTAATTAGCGGTGCAATTTCACCGATTTCACCATCATTAATAAAGTGGTACGAAAAACTAACTAAAACAAAGGTGGCAATAAAAATTATCATGTTTGCTAGACGATAACTTCGCGGCCAATGACCAATTTCTTGTTCACTCTGGTCAAATATTGGCAGTACGATCAACAATAAAAATAATAATATAGGAACAACAAGAGCACCCAATACTGCACCACGACTTGCTAATTCTTGCACACCCAAAAAATACCACGGTGCCTTTTCTGGATTCGCCGGTCTAATATAATCAGCCGCCGGCCCTAGTGGCGCTGAAAAATTTGTTGCCAACAATAACATTATCGCAAACACCACAAGTGCTAGCAGAAGTTCTCGTCCATATAAATGAGGCCATGCAGGTAAAGTTTCACTTTGCTTAATGCTAGTGGCCAACCCCCCATCGCGACGAATACGCCATACATGAAGTATAATCAGAATTATTAACAGCACAGGAAATAACGTGACATGCAGGGCGTGCACTCGCGGCAAACCACTTGGATAAAGCTCAGCACCACCAAAAATAAATTTGGACGCTATTGAACCAATAACTGGAATATAATCAAATAGCCCAGCGACTACTCGAGCAGCCCAAAAAGCCCTTTGGTCCCATGGCAATACATAACCAGTAAAGGCTGCAAGTAAAACAACGCTACCCATACTAAGACCGATGATCCAATTAATAAGGCGTTTATGGTAAGCCGCCATAAAAACTATACGCATTACATGTAAAGCAACTACGATAAGTAAGGCATCCGCTGACCAACGATGTAGGGCACGTAAAGTCTGGCCAAAAGGTATCGCATATTCAATCTCTATAATACTGCGATAAGCTTCACTACTGGTAGGCACATAATGCAGTCCTAATAACAAACCAGAAAATAAAAGTATGGCCACTAAAGTTATCGCAACAATACCCAAACCCCATGTTGTGCAAAACTTTAAAGCGCGAAGAGATATCTTGGATACATGTATATGTGCAAAAAATGAAGGCCGTACTTGGGGCTGATTAGAATTTGTTGCAGAACTCAATGTCACGCTTTTGGCTCCATTATTAACGGGGTAACCGTCTCTATTGGTACTTCACGCGACTCAACAATCACTTGCCCACTACGCGTAATTTTTATGGCATACCAAGGCAAATTACGTGGAGCTGGTCCGTTAAGCACATGGCCATAGCGATCATAACTCGCCCCATGACAAGGGCATAGCAGACCATCACCGCTTTGCTTTACTGTACATCCCAAATGGGTACAGCGTGCTGAGAACGCGCCCAGACCTTTATCATTACGAACAATAAATAAATTGTGCTCAGGTAAAAACAATAAAGAATCCATCCCCAAATTTAGATGTCCCAATAAAATATCACCTTGCCGATTAACTGATGAGTAAATAAGGCTAACCACTCCACCAGCTGTTGCTAAACCCGCTGCACATAGTGAAATTTTTGCAGTGGTAGATATAAATGAACGTCGTGTCTGATCATTGTCGTTATTATTGGTACTTGAATTATGTTTTTTCTTTGATTCACACATGTTTTGCTAAGCTTACGTGGGATTATGATTACAAGGCAATGACTATATTGACGAACATATTATATGAGGTTATTAAGAGTAGCCGTGGAAACTACATCAATTATTGCCAATCTTAAAAGTTTGCTAGCTTCGGTTAATCCAGGCTTAGCTACTCAAGCTGACCTTAAACGTCTCGAAAACCGTATTGATGAGTTAAGTCAAATGGTTGAAACCCTTGCTGAGCAACTCAATCATAAAAAGACTAAAAAAACCAAATAATTATCATTAATAAAATCAGCTAAATACTAAAAAACACTCTACGGTATAGAGCACAAACTACATTTTTCGATACACTCCAACCACTACACCAATAATTTGAACATTTTTAAAATGTTTTTTATGAACATAAATCGGTTTAAGACGACTATTAGCAGGCTGTAAGCGAATACGATCACCTTCAGGATAATAACGTTTAACTGTTGCTTCGCCTTCGATAATCACGACAACAACTTCACCACGCTCTGCAACTTCACGTTTACGTACAAAAATGTAGTCGCCATCATGAATACCATCTTCAATCATCGAATCACCGACAACTTTTAAAGCAAATACCTTGCGACCATCACCAAGTAAAACCGAATCTACTACTACACTGCCGGTCGCTTGCTCTTCGGCTAAAATAGGCTCACCCGCAGCAACCCGCCCTAAAATAGGCACAGCAATACCCTCGCCACGAGAGCCAATCGCTCTCACGACACCGGCTCCCGCTTGTTGCACTGGAGTAAGTGCCCGTGATTTACGCTCGTTGTGAGTAAGATAACCTTTGCGTTTTAGAGCTTTTAGGTGATCGGCAACACCATTAGTAGAACGAATGCCCAGATGCTCGCCAATTTCTCTAATTGTGGGCGGATAACCCCAAACTCGAATGCGATCTTGAATAAATTCATAAATTTCGCGCTGCCGGGGAGTAATATCAGCATCAGTCATTAGCCTTAAGCTCCTTAATTAAGCGTTAGGCAAAAAGAAAAGATCTATTTGCTGATATACCTGAACATTAGAGCAGGTGTCAAATTTATTATTTTGCAAATCTTAATATTAGCAATACGAAATATCTTGCAAAATGTTCACTAGTAATAAAGTGATGGTTTGCTCAAATCTGTTGAAATCGATAAATGAGCTCAACATTAACTTCATGATACTCTAGCATTGTGGCGATTCGTAAGGTAGGTATAAAGGCCAAGGCACAAGAACTAAACATGTATTTGGCAAAAAATAAATGTCTACTCGAAGCCTTTAAGGCTGGGGACCGTGAGGCGATGGATGATGTCTATCGTCATTATTTACCTGGTCTTACTAGCTTTTTACGCAAAGGTTTTACTTTTCGCAGTGGTCACGGTCAATATTATTTTAAAGGCATTCAAGAAGTCGCTGATTTAAAATCTGCAGTACAAGAAGTTTTTCGTCGCGCTTTTGAAGAAAAAGCTCGCATCTCATATAATGGCATTAATTCTTTTAGCAACTGGGTGCTCGCCATCGGGCGCAATATGATTATTAATCAGTTTCGCAATCGCGAGATTGCCCTCTCTGATTATATTTCTCCCGCCGATGAACGCAGTCACTCTAACTTTTTAGATGATTCTGTTTCTGAAGAATTCTCGGGTTTACTCTATGCTCAAAACACCCTTCGCCAAGATACCCAGGTAGAAAACGTTGAGCTTAAAAGCTTAATCGATAAGTTTATGGGTGAGCTAACTGAGCATGACCGTGAATTGCTGATGCTACGCTTTGCCGAAGGTAAAGGCCAAGAAGAAACGGCTAATCTATTAAATTCAACACGTATGCGCGTACGTACTGCCGAAGCAAAACTACGCAGTCGCCTGCGCGCTTATTTGCGCAACTCTGGCTATATCGATCATCTACCTAATGCTAAAACTGACGATGATGATGAAAATGAAAATGAAAATGAGATGAGCACCTATAGCGAATAAAAAAACTTATTCTGCATCCGCGCAACCAAGAGAAATATATGGCACCGCTTTTTTATTACTAATAGTGTCACATATCGTATCGCGGAATGCTAAGGTAGAAGTAAGTCGGTCATAAGTCCAAGTACTGGCACTACGAACTATTGGACATGGGTTTTTACCCTGACAATTACCTGGCAAAACTTCGCCATCGTTATATTTTAAAAACGCTTGAATACGCGAATCATCTTGCGGTGGTGGCTTAATCACAAATGTACAGTATGCAAGCTCAGAAGCTATTTCATCAAATGCCTTTTTAAGTGATTCTTCTTCGTCAGCTAGATAATAACAAGTGCCAGCTTGAGTGCAGGTTTGGGCGTTGACACCAACACATGTTTTACTGCGATACCAGTAACAACCACTGCTTAGGCAATTACTATAACTTAAAGGCTGACAATAGACGTCATCACCAGTGCAGACGCCATCTTGCCAAACACATTTTGCAATACATTGATTATAGTCTATGATATTGCTACATTTGCTATCACTACCAGTGCATACGCCTTTAGAGTAACAATTTAATTGACACTGCGCTTGCGTACGTGATCCGCATAAAGAATTATTACCGGTGCAATAGCCATCCCACCCACAAGTAGCGTTACAAGCTTCTGGTTTATTATCGTAAGCGGCACAAGTGGTATTATCTGCTGTACAAAAACCTTCAGTAGCCCAGTAACAACCATTGTTGCGACAACTACCTTGGTCAAAATATTTATTATAACAACCATCAAAATCACCAACGCATTTATTATGAGCTACATCATAAATACATTTTGAAATACAGCGCCCATAATTACCTTCAGCATTGCATAATGCCTCCTCGCCATCGTTGCCCGCGTCAACGCATTTTGCATGCCAAGTACATCCCGAGCTACTACAAGTATCAGATGTCTTTTGCATACATGCAGTATCATCACCTTCGCATTTTTTACTAATATCATTCCATATGCATGTAGTAGCCAGACATGAATTCATAGGCACAGCATCACAACCTACATCACCATCACAAACACTTGTCCAACTGCAATCTAAAGCGCATTTATCTGGCTCTTTTTCTTTGGCGCATTGTGAATCATAACCAGAACAAGTGCTGGCGCCATTAATCCAAGCACAACGTGCTTCACAGGTTAGCTGCTCTTTAAATGCATCACAGCCACTATCATCTGGTAAACACTTGCCAGTATTATTCTGCCAGGTGCAGTTAGTACCTTTGCATGCAGAGCTATCATTATCCATAGTAGCGCAGAAAGCGGCATTGCCCACGCAATTAGCACCATCCCACATACAGCCGCCGTTTTCGCAGGTCTTTTCATTTAAGCTGCGTGCTGAACAAACATCATCATCATCGCTGCAAAGCGAAGTACCCCCATGCACCGCATAGCAATTTAATTTTTCGGAACGTACTCCAAAACCAATAATGTAAGTGCGAATCGATGGTTCTAAATCACGTAACTTATCTAATGCATTATAAACATAAGTTGCTGCATTATCTACATTGGTGCCGCATTGAGGATGGCAATTAGCATTACCATCAGTAACCAACACAATTGAATTGGTGTTATCGGCATTACCTATACCTACATTCACTATATTATCTGCAATATTATTTAAAGTTTCGGCAGTCGGAGTAAATCCGCCCGGGCAATCACTATCTAGATAATTTTTAATAGAATCGCTTTTATTTTCATCTACCGAAACATTTACCCCGCCTGGTGTACAGTTATAATGATCACCAGTATCGCAAGTATAATTATCACAGAAATCGCCGCAAAAACCATTGCCTGGATTAAGGTTGGAATCACAACGCTCTGGGAAGGTGCCTAAACCAAAACGAATTAAGTCTTTATAAGAATCAAGTAAGGCCCCAATTGCATTTTTTGCATGATCCCAACGAGTTTTAGTTTGAACCATTTCACTCATGCTTGTTGAACGATCAAGCAGCATGAGCAAGTTATTTGAAATCAGGTGATTCGCACCATCAACACAGCCACAAGTACAATCAAGCTGACAAGTGCCATCGCTAGTACAAGCTTGCCCAGAAGCACAGTCTATTGAATTTACACAATAACCAGTTGGTATGCAGGCCCCTGCATCGCTACAAATATAACCAGGGGGACAAGTGCCTTGACAGCCACCATTACAAGCGCCCGTACATTCATTACTCGAAGAATTTTTAGGCGCACATTGCCATGTTGTTTGATCACAATAAAAACCATTAGTAGTTAAACAATCATTATCATCAAGACACGCATCGGTTTTTATACAAACTTCTTTAGCAAGATTGCATTTTTCGCCTTGAGGGCAGCATGTTTTATTCTCTTGGCAACATAATAATTTGCTAGCTGAACAATTTGGAATGTTACCATCATTTATTACAAAATTATTGGAGTTACACTCTGCGTTAGCCCTAAGTACACATTGGTCCCCAGTGCAATTATGCCCAGGCGGACAATCGCGATAATCACAACAAGCATTTTTGGCAGTACATTTATTAGATTTACAGCAGTACTCACTTTCGCTATCACAGTCATTATCATTAAGACATTTATCTTCGGGGATACAGGTTTTTGTGACACTGCATTTTTTACCTTTAGCACAATCGCCTTTATCGCAGCAATCACCATAGGGTAAACACTCGCCACATACCGAACAATATTTGCCTGATTCGCAGCTGCCTTTAAGATGATCAGGGCCACAGGGTAAAAGATGGCAATCGCCAAATTCACAAGCGAAATCTTCTTCGCAACTACCACACCAGTTATCAGAATCACAGGTGGCTGTTACACAATTACCACTAAGGCAATCTTGACCAGCCGGACATAAACCATCTTTAGGAAAATCTTTACATGGGCGTTCAGCTATAGCGCGACAGGCGCCTTCAAAACATGCCGTGCCAGAAGGACAACAACCAGGTTCGCTAGCACTGCAGCGCACTTCTACGCAGGTGCCAGAAACACAAACCTTGCCTTTGGCACAAGTACCTTGTTGGTTTTTTGGGGAGCATTTATTTTCATTGGTGATAGCAATACATTTACAATCAAGGCAGCCTTGGGTTTCGTTACAATCCGCACAACATTTGCTCATATCACTCAAACACGAGCCACGCACACAATCTTGATTATCAGGGCAGAAGCCTTGATGATTACTGGGACTACACTCGTTAGTTATTTTTTTACATGTGCCATCATCAAGACAAACTTCGTCGTTAGCACATGTTATTTGCTCGGGGCATTTGCGCGCATCATTAACAATAATGCTGCCGCTACAACCAGTTAGAATTAAAAGATAAAATGATAGCCTATAAGATAAAATATAATTCTTCATACGCATACAGTAGCATACCAAAACTACCATGACCATAGGATTAAAACTGTGTCACTATGTAATGTTTAAATTCCATATTTATTAGATATTATTAAGTAGTTTTAACACTTATGCTTAAAGGGTAATATAATGCTTTTTTAAGTAGTTTCCTTTTAAAATCTGGAGGTTAGCCATTTAATAATTTTGTTTGTAGTGCTAATAAAGCTGCGTGGTAATGCTGCGCGCAAATCAAAAATTGCAGCACCAAGCGCACCTAATGCAACACCAACCAACAAAGCCAACGCTATCCACAGCATTACTTGTAAAAAACGATCACTATTTTTATGTAATTGTTTGTGATCCATAACCAACGAAGGTAGTCGCTTATCAAGCGGCGCTAATGTTTTTAGCCATGACATAATCGAGTCGGCGACCCCGTGATCACGGTCTTTTAGCGCTACTTTTAAATCACGTAACAAAACATTAATTGAGCGTTGTCGTTGTTCAATAGCATAGCCCGCAGGATTTGCCTCGTATAACGCTAGCTCTTGTCGTACTTCAGTGACACCGTGACTTGGCAGTACGGCCAAAATTTTTGCTCGTACCTCTTGTGCACTTTGCGGGCGCGCCTTGGGACGAGAATCAAGGCAACGCTCAACTAAATCAGCAAACCCCGGTGAAAGTAGGGGGTTAATCTCACGGACCGGCTGTACCCGAGCATTTTTGAGATTATGATAAATGTCATCTACAGTCCTACCCTCAAAAGGCAACTTACCCGTAGTGATACAATATAATAGTGCCCCTAATGAAAAAATGTCGGTACGATGGTCGATTTGCTTGCCAGAGAATTGCTCAGGCGCCATAAATCCAGGAGTACCCATAATGCGAGTTTGCGTACGTACGGTAGTAATACCCAAAGACGAACTACTAGCTACTGCCTTAACAATACCAAAGTCAGATAAAACTACCCGGCCCTGATGCAACAATACATTTTCTGGTTTGATATCACGATGTACAATTTGGTTGTTGTGAGCATGCGTTAATGCCAGACAGAGTTCATGCCCAATGCATAACGCCGTTGGTTCTGAAGTATTACCATTTTGTCTAACTAAAGCGTCAAGCGATGGACCTGACACATATTCCATCACCAAAAATAAATCAGCGACCTTTTCACCACTAAAATCATATAATTCAACAATATTAGGATGCTTTAATGCCGCAATCGCACGCGCCTCAAGGCGAAAACGACGAATAGCTTCTTCGTCAGCATTGGTAGTTAGTACTTTGATCGCAACCTGACGCCCAACTTTGGGATCAAAACCCAAATAGACTCGGCCCATCGAACCTTGGCCGATGAGGCGTTTTACTTGGTAACGATCAATAAATAGGCTCACTTAGCACCTAAACATTATTTAAAAGCAAAAATAACTTTTAAGCTAATTTATTTATAAACCGGCTAATGTTTTTGTGCACTAACTCGTGTTTTTCTAAAAGTGCTAAATGCGTACCTTCGGGTACGATTAGCAATTTAGAATTCGGCAAAAGCTTATGCATGTGACAAGATAATTTCATAGGAGTAAAAGTATCGTTAGTGCCAGCAACAATTAAAGTTGGAATAGTAATATTAACAAGTTGATCAAGCATGGTATGATTGTTGGCACTCTGGGCCAATCGTACAAATGATAATAAATCCATTTCTGCTAAATGACGAAAATATGCTTTTAAATCGACTCGTTGCAATAAATGTGGGTTAACTTCATAATGCATTGACAGATAAAAAACTATTTCTGAAGTCACTATTCGCTGCCACCAACGTCGCGTGAAATACGGCCAAGTTTCAACCGCCGCGTGCAAAAACCAAAAAACTCGACCGAGCAGTTTGCAATTATGAAAAGTATTTAAAGGTGAACCAAAAGACCCACAAATAGGGATTAGCGCAAGTACCTGATCAGGAAAATGCAAAGCAAAATCAAGAATAACTTGGCAACCTAACGAATGTCCGATCAATATGGCCTTATCGATCGCCAAAGCTTTAAAGATTTGCTTAAGATCATTACGTACGGCGGTAAAAGTCATGTTATCGGCAGAAACGGGGATTTTGGATAAACCATGACCACGATAGTGCCAACGTACAATACGAAAACACGGTGCAAAATACTGAACCAAATAACGCCAAACAAAACCATCACAACCTAAACCATCACATAAAATTAAAGTTATCGGCCCATTACCAATCTCATAAATATAAAGCTCAGTGCAATCAAATGAGCGAATAAAACGCCCGCGTTCCATTACTATTATCGTAGCGCAAAATACCACCTATCAACCAACAATGTTATACTTCAACTTTATTCAAGGGCTTGTCGAAGGCTACTTATGCGCGTTAGATTGTCTGCCCATGAAAGCACCTTATTATAATTTTTGTCTTTTAGCTTTATTGGTTGCAAACGCTGCATGCAGCACCAGTAATAAACCTCCGCAACCAACCACTAAAAATGATAGCAATACATCACTGCAAGAGTGTATTGGCCCAGTACCGTTTAAAACACCTTTAATATCTAATATTTATACTGCTGATCCTTCAGCCCATGTTTTTGACGGCAAAATCTATATTTATCCTTCACACGATTTAGATGATAACCCCCCGTCATCAAATCAAGGCGATCACTTCGGCATGAAAGACTATCGTGTCTTTTCACTAAATTCGATGCAATGCGGACCTCTCATCGATCATGGTGAAGCACTTAATATTGAGAATGTACCATGGGCGCAAAAACAAATGTGGGCTCCTGATGCCGCATTTAAAAACGGCACTTATTTTTTATATTTTCCGGCTAAAGATAAAAACGGTATCTTTCGCATAGGAGTAGCAGCAAGCCCATCGCCTACCGGCCCGTTTACTGCTCAGCCACAACCAATACCAGGTAGTTATAGTATTGATCCTGCAGTTTTTGTTGATGATGACGGTACTGCTTATATGTACTTCGGCGGTCTTTGGGGTGGGCAATTACAAAATTGGCGTACCGGGGCTTATTCAGCCGATGGGGTAATACCAGGCGCCGGCGAACCTGCCTTAGGACCACGGATTGCTAAATTAACTGACGATATGCTGCACTTTGATGGCGATATTAAAGAAGCGCAAATTGTTGACCCCGAAGGTAATCCAATAGCAGGGGATGATTGGTTGCGTTTCTTTTTTGAAGGCGCTTGGATGCATAAATACAAAGGCCAATATTATTTGTCATATTCTACCGGCCCGACACATTACCTAGTCTATGCTACTAGCGATAAACCAACTGGCCCGTTTACCTATCGCGGGCGCTTGCTTAATCCGGTTAAAGGTTGGACTACTCATCATTCTATTGTTGAATATGATGGCGCTTGGTACATCTTTTATCACGATAGCTCGTTATCGGGCGAAGATAATAAACGCTGCATTAAAGTTGCACCACTAACGTATAACGCCGATGGTAGCATTAAAATTATTGATCCTGATTAAGACCTTATTCTTCTGAGATCGCCGCTTTTGCTAATATTCCCTCAGCAACCTTACTCAAACAAACGAGTCTTACAAAAATACTGCTCTGGGCTAGTAGATCGCATTCGGATTGTGTTAGTTTCGCAATGATTCGATGATGGAGGACAAAGTTTACATGGCCGACACCCGAGCTGCTCTCATTATCTTTATGTTATTTGCAGCTACATGCTCGCGTGGCCAGATCTTATCTGGACAGGCATGCAAAGATGGAGACACCTGCGAATCGTATTACACTTGTTCCGAAGGATTATGTCGTAAGCTCTGCTACTTAAATGCCCAATGCGGGGATATGGAGTATTGCGACGAAGGTGTCTGCCAACCTGCAGACCTTCCGGTGGCTCCGGCTGGCCTGACAATTCGCAAAGGTAATAGCCAGGTGATCTTATCTTGGCAGAAAGTTGCGCACACCGATTCATATAATCTGTATTGGGCAACTAAGTCGGGCGTTAGCACTACTAGTCACAAAATAACCGATGTAAACTCGCCTTATACACATAAGTCACTCACTAATGGCACCACGTATTACTACCGGCTCGCAGCGATTAACGTAGCTGGCGAGAGTTCGCTTTCGCCAGAATCCTCGGCTACGCCAGAAGCCGGAACCAGCGACGTACTATCCGCTCCTACGGGCCTTATCGCTAAAAGCGGCCTTGGTAAAATAACTCTTACCTGGAACACCGTCTCGGGGGCGAATTCGTACAACCTATATTGGTCTAAGACAGCCGGAGTAACAACGAGCGCTAACCAGATTGCTGGCGTTACCTTGCCTTATGTACACAGCTCGCTTGACCCTGGTGTCACGTATTTCTACGCAGTCTCGGCAGTTAATTCGACCGCAGAGAGCGCCCTATCTGCAGAAGCCTCAGCCATACCGTTTGCTGACCCAGTCTACAATATGCAGGCCGTTGCTGGTAACGGTAAGGTGACTATCTCTTGGGACCCTGTTACATGGGCTTTGGGCTACAATATTTACTACTCCACCACGCCCACTATCGGGCCGGCGAGCGACCGGTTTGGTAATGTGAATTCGCCCTATGAGCACACACCATTGCCCAATGGAACAACATATTACTACGCAATGACTGCCTATGACGCCAATGGCGAAGCTGCGATGTCGCCCGTGGTTTTTGCGACGCCTATGTTACCAGCACCTAGCGGAGTCACCGCAACAGGGCAAAGTCGGCAAACCACCATCAGTTGGGATGCAGTCTCGGGTGCGGTAACGTACAATTTGTACTGGTCGACAGCATCTGGGGTAAGCAAAAGTTCGACCCAGATTGCTGATGTTACTTCACCCTTCATCCACCTGCCGCTAGTAAATGGCGTGCCCATTTACTATGCGATCACCGCAGTTGACGCGAACGTCGAGAGTTCGCTATCTCAAGAAGTTTCAGCCACACCCAACTTCAGCAACGATACTACCATACCACTTAGGGCCTCTGATTTCCAAGCGAATGACTACTTTGGTTACGCAGTGGCAGTTAGCGGCGAATACGTCGTTGTGGGCGCCTACTCTGAAGATGGTGGTAGCGGTGATCCTCGTCTTAATGCTGGGGCAGCCTATGTGTTTCATTACACCACCCCAGGCGGTTGGGATACGGGTACTAAGCTTGTGGCATCCGATGCTAAAGCCTACGACCAATTCGGCGTCTCTGTTGGTATCAGTGGCGATTATGTGATTATAGGCGCTCAAGGACAGGATAATGGCAACGCCAGTCAATCGTATGATCCTGGTGCGGCTTATGTCTTTCATCGCATTGACACCAACACCTGGGATACGGGCACTAAACTAACAGCGCCTGATCAGCAGCAGCAGGACATGTTTGGTAGTGCCGTAAGCATCGACGGCGAATATGCAATTGTTGGTGCCAAACTTGAGGACGGTGGTGCCGGCAATCCGACGCTCGATGCCGGTACGGCATACATTTTTCATCGCACGGGTGTAACCTCTTGGGACACCACAGTTGCCGGTGTCGCCAAGTTAATGGCAACAGATCCCGAACCTAGCGACAGCTTCGGTTTCGCCGTTGCACTTAGCGGCGAATACGCTATCGTAGGCGCCTACTCTGAAGACGGTGGTAGCAGTAATCCTCACATAAATGCGGGGGCAGCCTACGTGTTCCACCGCACTACCGCAAATGTTTGGGGTAGCGGGGTTAAGCTTGTCGCCGCTGATGCGCAGGCTAGTGACTTATTCGGGTATGCGGTGGCCATCAATGGAGAATACGCGGTCGTGGGTGCCTACCAGCAGGATGGTGATGGCTCTATAACCGATGCTGGTGCAGCATACGTATTTCGCCGTGTTTCTTTAACCGCTTGGGACGCGGGCACCAAACTGATGGCCTGGGACGCACAAGCGGGTGACAGATTCGGCAACGGAGTGGCTATTAGCGGCGACCGCCTGGTCGTCGGCGCGCCCAACGAAGACGGCAGCTCTGTAGATCCAAATTTCGACTCTGGCGCAGTGTATATCTTTAATCGTACTGGTGCCAATGCATGGACTGACAGCATTAAGCTAATGGCCCCCGATGCGCAAACTGCCGACCTCTTTGGCGCTGGGTTCCCGGGGATCAGCCAAGACTATGTGGTGGTGGGAGCGCGCAACGAAGATGGCGGTATGGGTGACCCTGCCCTCTCGGCGGGCGCGGTATACGTGTACTAATCAGCGCTATCGTAGATCAACGTCTTTCTTTTTTAGCCCGTTTGCGTGAATGCGCTGTATGGACTACGGATGGATTGGATCCCGTGGGATCCTTTATTTTCCGAGTTGGGTATCGCCGGTACCCAAATATTTGTGCTAGGCTCTCTGTGTTCTAGCGGGAATTTTTATGTTGCTTATCGAATCATCTAGTCAGAAATCGTACCTTTTGAGGAGGTTTGCCATGACAAGACTTATCCGCTGTCTTTTACTGTCATTTTTTGCTGCGGGTTTGTTGTTGCTAGCAACCGCCTCAACAGGTTACGCCCAAACCACCCTCAATATCTCGCACGATCGAACTCCACGACTGCCCGACCATTCTGGCGGTCTTAATCCGCGCATTCGCGAATCTCTAGAACTTGATCCTCAGGGGATCTGGGGTACGACACCAGTGGCTCGACGCATGTACGTTGGTGTTCCGGTCAAGCTCGACCTCGTCGCCCAAAACGCAGGGATTCCAGCTCAGCTCGAGGGCATTCAATGGACCATTGACGGAGCTACCGGCGCCTCTATTGTTGCGTATCGTGGTGCCACCATCCTCTCGAATAGAAGCGCTAGTGCCGGGTATCGCACCCTATGCAATCTCGACCAGTTAAATGCTAGCGATTTAAACCCACCAAACCCACCTTCGCCTTATGTGACTTCATCCATCACCGTCGTGTGGACAGAGCCAGGCACTTACAGGGCAAGCGTAACCGCAAGTGTCGATAGCAATGCACCACAGGGGGCTATAATTGAGTTTGATGTCCAGCGTTTACCCAAGGCCGAGATAATCTACGCAACCGGCTCGGGCGCTATGACTGGAGATCCAAGCGATAACCTCGACAATATTCTCGGCGAGTACTCTTATTGGTATTCTATCAGTGGCTCGCTTCCTGCAGAGGAGTTCCTTAGGTTCCACCGTGGTTTTATACAAAAAGCAAATTGCTGGCGATCTCTTTTCGGCTATCCTACGATCACACCCCTACTACCTGCACCAAGTTACGTCCCAGGCACCAATACGACTGGTGGCTGCGATTTAACCCGACCACAAGATTGTCACGCTGGTAGCACCAACGATGGCAACGGTATTGTCTTTCTCCCTCGAGATGCCACTAATAGCGCCAGTATTGCCCCATTACCGGGTCGCTTCACTAATGCAGGTGATGGCACTACAAGCCTTGCCGACTTCCCAGACCTCGACGCGCTGGCTGCTGACTTCATTAGCTATTACGACCTGCAGCGCGGCTTTATTGCCGCAAGCGGCGACCTGAATACCAATAACGCGGCTCCCGCCGACCCGCTATTCTGGCGCTTGGGCATGACGCTGACCAAGCTCTTTGAGTATTGGCAGTACCTTCAATTGGATGGCAACAGAATAGAAGTTAGGGTCAACAACACGATAGCCATAGGAATGAACGTCACTTTTCCAGATCCGAACTCCAACATCACTGCGGCGATGGACGGCACCATCGCAAACTGCTGGCCTATGTCAGGCTCATTCTTCCCAATCGGTACCACGACGGTTGACTGCACAGTACCAGACATTACCAGTCTTGACCCAGATTCTCCGGCCTACAACACCGGCAACACTATATCAGTACAGTTTGAAGTAAGTGTTCTCCCGCCAGATCCAACCCCGAGCACACCGGTTGATGTCTTCATCGTCCTAGATCTAACGGGTAGCTACCGTGATAACCTACCCACATTTCAGACCGAGATGCCGCAAATAATCGACGAGATGCAAGCGACTTATGGCAATATCCGCTTTGGGATCGCTTCGTTTCAGGACTATCCGATTGATAACTTTGGCTCAGCAGGTGCCGGTGATAAAGCGTACGAGCGCCTTATGGATCTAACCTATGATTTAGATGGGGTGAAGACGACAATCGCCGGATTAACCACCAGGAGCGGCTCCGATCTGCCCGAATCGCAACTAGCGGCACTTTATCAGGCTGCAACCGGCTATGGGCAAGATTTATCGGGGCTTGGCTATCCGGGTGCCAGTATCCCTTCGGGCCAAAGAGCTAATTTCAACGCCGGTGCTGCGAAGATCTTAATGCTATGGACCGACGCCCCATTTCATCAGCCTGGCGATGTTGGCGCATTCTCGGCAACTCCATATCCGGGACCATCACTTGAAATGACTGTTAATGCCATCAATGCTTTAGATCCACCGCGCGTCATCGGTATATCGAGCTACGATACGGCACTTCCAGATCTTAGGGCGCTAGCTTTAGCCACCGGTACGGTGGCACCAGCTGGTGGTGTCGATTGCGACAACGATGGTAAAATCGACATCCCCGCAGGTGAACCGATTGTGTGCTCCCTCGTTCCTGGTGCGGTGGGTGTTGGCAAGGCAATGATCGCAAGTGTTGACGCGGTGATGCAATCACCGATGGCAGAGGCTGGGCCACTTCAAGTTATTGAATCGACATCTCCAGACGGTACACTGGTTACCCTTGATGGTTCAGGTTCCAGCGATCCGCAGGGTGACGAATTGACTTACGCTTGGTCCGGCAATTTCGGTAGCGCCAGCGGCATGAATCCCAATGTGACCCTGCCACTCGGTCGCCATACGATTACACTAACTGTAAGCGACTCTTTGGGCAACAGCGCGTCCGACTCGGTGTTGATAATCGTGCGCGACTCGGTCGCCCCGGTGTTGGTGGCACCTGAGAAACCAGCCTGCTTGCGTACCGTACGCCACAAGCGCGTGGTACTCCGCCTCGGGCGTGACTTTATTGCCAGCGATAACGGCGATGCCTCCCCAGAGCTATCTATAACTGACGCTGAAAGTGATCGCGTTCATAAAGATTGGCATCATCATTGCGATAAGCATTCTCATCATGGACATCATGGGCGTTGCGGGCATTGCGGGCATTGCGGGCATCACGAACATCATGGACATTGCTGCTGCGATAGAGATCCGGATGTTATTGTCTTTGCTGACCGGATCTGCATCGCAGATATAGACAAGGCCAAGGTAACCGTGCAGCTCGATGCCACCGACAATTTCGGCAACGAGAGTTCGCTAACCTCCAAGATCTTCGTTAGCCAAGGCCAGCACTGGCCGTGGTTTCATCACAAGGGACGTGGCAAGCATCATCATCACTGCAAGTTCATAAAACCCGTGGAGGTAGTTGACGAGGACGATCCGATCTGTAAGCCATAATCGGCAGATTAGCTCTCTACCGATCGCTATCAGGCTATTTATAACGAACGTTTTTATAACTTTTAAGGAAATCTATGGTATACTTATTGATCGCAGGGCGATGTAGACCGCAATAGACGGAGCGCCGATAATCGGCGAGTAATACCAAATGCGCGCCTGTACATTTATACTGCTACTTCATGGCGTCTATTCGCTGTCTTGCAACAGCGACAAGGCTGTCAACACCGAGCATGCTGATAACATTATTATCAATGACTCGGAGTCGAATGACTCATCTGAAGGAAGCAGTCCAAATAAAAATGAGGGTACCGACAATACCTACTCCAATAACAATTCCGGTAACGATCCCGGTAACGATCCCGGCGGCGACCCCGGCGGCGACCCAACCGGTTCGAAGGTATACTTGCAGATGGCTGTCGGCAGCCTTCATACGTGTGGTGTCCGCACCGACGGTAGTCTCTGGTGCTGGGGAGCAAACATTAATGGTGCACTAGGCATCGGCGATGATATCGTTCCTCGCAGTTTTCCTGCAAGGGTAGGCTTAGCCAACGACTGGGTGCATTTAACTGCAGGCAACTCGCATACATGCAGCACGAGTAAGAGCAGTAGCTTGTGGTGTTGGGGGTATAACGGTGGTATATATCCACTTCATTTCTCGACTATCAACAGCACTGTACCCATCGAGGTAGATCTTGAGGCGAATTTCGGGGCGAAATGGGTGACACCATTCGCCAGTGAGCACACCTGTGCTATTCAGAAAGACAAAAGTCTGTGGTGTTGGGGTCTAAACGTGTCCGGCCAACTGGGGGATGACACTTACGAAGACAAAGATTTTCCTACCCAAGAGATTACTCATGCAAGTTGGAAGACGGCAGCAACCGGCAATCGGCATACCTGCGGTATCCAAAATGATGGCTCACTTTGGTGCTGGGGCAGCAATGTAGACGGCCAAACAGGTCTTGCAATGGGTATAGCCAAATCAACACCTACCCGTCTCGGCAAAGACAGCAACTGGTTGATGGTAAGCGCTGGCTACCAACATACTTGCAGTATCCAAAACGATGGCTCACTTTGGTGCTGGGGCCGTAACGACTACGGGCAACTCGGCGATGGCACAAACGAACCAACGCAAAGTCTAAGACAAATCGCTGCCGAGACCACCTGGAAATCGGTCGCTGCTGGCCGGTGGCATAGTTGCGCTATTGCCACCGACGCCAGCTTGTGGTGCTGGGGCTACAACGACAAGGGACAGCTTGGGGACAATTCGACAATTGAGCGCAACGTACCAACTCGCGTCGCTAGCAACACCGATTGGTTATTAGTTGGTTGTGGACTACGCCACACCTGCGCCATGAGCACTGATGGACAGGTATTTTGCTGGGGAGCGCGCGATATGGGGCAGCTCGGCGACGGACAGGTAGCTTACACGATGACTCCCCAGCGTATCGGTAACGAAGGCAACTGGGTGCAAGTCGTAACCACGGATAATAGCGCCTGCGCCACGCGAACGGACGGTAGCCTATGGTGCTGGGGCTACAATGGCACAGGCCAGCTCGGCGACCCAACGAAAATGCTCCGACAGGAGCCCACTCGCGTGGGTGACGCTTTAGATTGGGATAAGATTAGCATTGGCGCAGTCACGACTTGTGGCACTCGGCTAAATAGTGAACTCTGGTGTTGGGGTGACAATAAAAACGGCCAACTCGGTGACGGAACTACCGATGACCGTGCTACGCTGTTTTTAGTAGGAGACGACTGGAGTAACGTGGACGTCGGCAGTAAGCATGTCTGCGCCCTGAGATCAGATGCCAGCTTGTGGTGTTGGGGCAAGAACGATAACGGACAACTTGGAATTGGCACTGCGGGAGCCGGTACGGATGAGAGTTCTCCGGTTCTCACCGATGGCAACATGTTGTGGCTCACCATTACTGCGGGCGCGCGTCATACTTGCGGTATCCAAATAGATGGTACGCTTTGGTGTTGGGGTGCTAACGACTACGGCCAGCTCGGCGACGGTACAACAAACGAGTACAACGTTCCTCATCAATCGAGCAATACCGCTGACTGGCTCACTGTAATTGCTGGCCAGGAACACACGTGTGGGGTGCGCAATGACGGCACGTTATGGTGCTGGGGACGAAATGACTCGGCCCAAATTGGAGATGGAACCTACGGCACCAACCGTAACCTTCCTACCCAGGTGTTCGACAGTGACTGGGCAAATGTGTTTCCAGGCTCAAGTTCGACATGCGCAACAAAGCAAGACGGTAAGTTGTGGTGCTGGGGATACAACGGCTCGGGTCAACTTGGCGATGGAACAACGAACCAGCACATTATTCCCAATCCTGTTGCTACTGACAGCGATTGGCTTAGCGCCGCACCTGGTGCGCGACACACCTGCGCTATAAAGAGTGACGGCAGTCTCTGGTGCTGGGGTTTGAACAACATGGGCCAGCTCGGCGATGGAAAAGCTTGGAGCACCCAGCCCGTAGCTGTAGCTCCCTAGAAAAATACTCAGTATATGTAACAGCACAGGCAATAATTTGATTCGAGATACTTGTTCATCTATTTCTCGCTAATGCCAACGACAAAGATCATCATATAAAAAAAGTCTTACACATTTGATCTTCATGACCATAGGTCAGCAATTTTCCAGATGAGGTTGGCAAAATAGTTGTGGTCAGGTGCGATCACGGCGTTCATTGCTTTCTCTTATCTTGCTTGGGTTTGTCCTGACTCGCGATGTCTTCAACGCAGACCCAGGGTTCAGGAATCTTCTACCCTTAATAAAAAGCGCCCAGCTTTCTACTCTGTTGGGTGAACTCCCCTGCAATTCAGCGCGAACCTAGCGCCAACAATGAAAACGATCAAGAATAGATGCACTTTCGTCTATGGTCTGTCGCGTCTTGCTATAATCACTTCAAGCGGCAACTGCTATATAGTTTGCATAAGGCCCTAAAGATCAGTATTTGATGACTTGTGCTACCGCAAAAATAGCCAAGGAGTGCATGAACCATGAATGCAAAAGAACTAAATGATTTGGTGAGGCGCGGCGAAGATAGCCGCACTCAATTCAAACAAGACATTACTAATTCAGAATCACTCGGTGGCGATCTTGTTGCGTTTTCTAATAGCAAGGGTGGGACGATATTAGTCGGAGTTAATGACCAAGGTTCAGTGAAAGGTCTTCAAACCGAGGACATTCGAAGGATCAATCAACTTCTTTCTAACACCGCAACAAATGGTGTGCGGCCATCCATCAATGTTGAGACTGAGAATGTCAATGTTGACAATGCCATTGTCATGGTAGTCACGGTTTTTGAGGGCGTGTCAAAGCCCTATGCCGACAACAAGGGCATCATTTGGGTGAAGTCTGGTGCGGATAAGCGCAAAGTGACCGCACGTGAAGAAATTCAGAGGATGTTTCAATCCCTTGGTCTTGTTTATGCTGATGAGGTTCCAATTGCTGACACGAGCCCTGCGGATATTGATGTGGAACATTTTCGTGCGTTTTTTGAAAAACAATACAACGAGCCACTGGATACAACGCCTGAGTCTTTGAAGAGAACACTTGAAAATATTGGGTTGGCAAAAGATGGAGTCTTGAATTTGGCAAGTGTTCTTCTCTTTGGCCGCAATCCACAGCGTTATCGGCCAGTGTTTGTGGTGAAGGCTGTATCATTTGTGGGAAATGAGCCTACCGGCAATAAATATCGTGACAGTGAGGATATCGAAGGCTGTCTAAAAAACCTGCATACACACACAATGTCTTTTCTTACGCGTAATCTTAGGCATGTCCAGGGAAACAAAGGTGTAAATACTCAAGGTGATCTTGAAGTGCAACCCCAGGCGTTAGAAGAGCTTGTAGTGAACATGCTGCTTCACCGCGATTATTTTATTTCAACTCCGTGGCGTGTCTTTATTTTTGATAATCGCATAGAACTGATTAGCCCTGGATGCCTACCGAACAATCTTTCGGTTGAGCACATACGGTATGGTGTCTCAAATATGCGAAACCCACTCATCGCATCATTTGCCACCAAGGAATTACCATATCGTGGGATAGGCACAGGCATTCGACGTGCTTTGGCTGCTGCGCCAGAGTTGAGTTTGCTTTCAGACCATGATCGAAATGTATTTATTGCGACGATACCAAGAAAAGAAAACTAATGATTGGCACCGAAATAAACTAAGCGGGGATCTTTAATTACTTCTACTCAGTAGACTTTTTATCACTATCAGCGGCTTTTTCAGCATCAGCAGGTTTCTTATCATCTGCCGCATCTGCAGCTTTGTTTTCATTGGCTGATTCAGTAGTTGTAGCTTTTTTATCTGCATCAGCGCTGGCGCCCGTAGCAGCGTCATCAGCTTTGGCGTCTTTAGTTGTGGCACTAGTGGTGCTATCTTTAGTAGCGGCAGCGTTACTTTTTTCTTGCTCTTTTGCTTTTGCACTAGCCTCAAGATTAGCTTTTGCTTCAGCCGCAGCTTTTGCGCTGGCAGCCACAACCGAATGCTGGCGCGAACTCATCATTGATAAAATTAATGATGTTAAAAAGAAAATGATAGCTGAAACTGAGGTGATTCGACTCATAAAACTGCTAGCACCACGACCACCAAATATCTGAGAGCTAGCACCACCTAAGGCTGCTCCCATGCCGCCGCCACGGCCAGATTGCAATAAAATAAAAATGCAAAGTAATACTGCAACGACAACATGAATAATTGTAAGCAAAGTCTGCATAATTACATTTCTTACTGGTAGGCTTAAGTTGACTGGTGCGGCAGGGGAGACTCGAACTCCCACGATATTTCTACCGCCAGCCCCTCAAGCTGGTGCGTCTACCAATTCCGCCACTGCCGCGTTAAACCCGGAATAGCCATCTGGTACCGGGCTAGGCGGGCGAAATAGCAGTCATTTGCATTAAATGTCAACGCGCAAGCTAAATCTACTTAAAAAAATTAGCCATTGTTTTACCCCTCAACGACGCAGATTAGATCCTTGAATTATCTATCAAAATTAGATAAACAGCTATAAAAATACAGCAAAGCAAGAATAAATCAAACAAACTCTAAATACTCATTATCACTGGTATAATCAGCGGTCGACGGTCAAATTCGCGCCTTATTAAGCGCCGTAAAGTCAATCGCACTTCATTAGACCGTGTTGCTTGATCAGCGTGAGGTTCAAGGTTGCTTAATGCTTCTTTAACCTCAGCAGTTGCTTGAAATACTAATGCCTGACTATCATCTTCTTGCATTAAACCGCGCGTAACTACATGCGGCCCTGCGGCAATACTACCGTTTTCATCAATAACTACGATGCAAAGCACTATTCCGGTTTCGGCAAGCATACGCCGGTCACGCAAAACCGTCTCACCAACCTCGCCCACTCGCTTACTATCAACATAAACAAAACCAGCAGTTATAGATTCACCTCGATACGCTATAACTTTACGACCCTTTTGAGTAAACTCAATGGGCTCACCATCTTCTAAAATAAATACGTTTTCGGCTGCCACCCCACATGAACGAGCTAATTCTGCATGACGACATAAATGCCGATATTCACCATGTACCGGAATAAAATATTGCGGGCGACACCATTGCAACATCGCCTTTTGTTCATCATAAAAAGCATGCCCAGAAGCATGAACACCGATGGTGCGGTCATCAATTACTTCAGCACCACGTCGATAAAGATTATTAACCACTGCAGCAACCGCACGATCGTTACCGGGAATACGCCTTGAAGATAAAATAACTCGATCTCCTGGTTCAATGTTTATATCAGCATGGCGCGCATTAGCTATGCGCGATAATGAACTATATGGTTCACCCTGACTGCCACCGGCTAAAACCGTTACTCCTGAGCGTGGTAATAAAGAAAAATCGGCTGGCTTTAATAAGGTATCAGAGTTTACTTTTAAATAACCTTGCTCAATAGCAATTTGCACATTTTGCTCAATACTGCGACCAGCTAACACTACTTTACGACCAGCAGCTTGCGATGCATTAATAATTGAACATAAACGAAAAATATTAGAAGCGAATGTTGTAGCAATTACTCTAAAGGGCGCATCGCGAATAATATCAGCTAAATTTCGCTCAACTAGTTTTTCACCATAAGTATGCCCAACTCTTTCAATGTTAGTCGAATCAGATAACAACGCTAAAACACCGGCATCACCAAAAGCTCGCAAAGCATCAATATCGGTATGACGATTATCAAGCGGTTCGTTATCTATTTTAAAATCACCAGTATGGATAACCAAACCTGTTTTGGTCTTTATCGCTAGAGAAAAGGCACCGGGAATCGAATGCGTAACCGCAATTGGGGTTATGGCAATATCACCAAAGCTAATAGTTTCAAGTTCATTGAGTATATTTAAGCAAGGTTTACATTCTGGAAATTCAATAAGTTTGGCGGCAACTAACGCCAAAGTAAAACGAGAACCATAAATTGGCACACCTAATTGGTGCCATACATAGGGTATGGCACCAATATGATCCTCGTGGCCGTGGGTAAGTACAACCCCACATAATTTTTTAATGCGTTCGGTCACATAAGAAATATCAGGAATAACATAATCTACACCTGGCTGGTATTCATTGGGAAATAACAAACCGCAATCAATAAGCACCATTGCAGTGCTAGTCTCGATGGCCATCATATTGCCACCGATGTGCCCTAGCCCGCCTAAAGAAACTATACGTAACATATTTTAACTAATTACATACTTCTCTCGCAATTACGAGTAATCGGGGGTATTCTTTACTCGTGGGTTATCTCAACCCAGTATTTTGTGATCTGCCAGGGCTCTTAAAGCCTCGTAGAATCAGGGGGATCGCGATGGCGCAATCCTTGCTTTCTGATGATGTTGGTATGATCCATCAACTTCCAGTTTTAGTTGTTGACGATGAAGAAGAGGTTTTGAAAGCCATACGTCGCACAGTTGAATATGAAGGATGGCCGGTAAAAACAGCCAGCAGCCCAGAAGAGGCGCTTAAACTTATCGAAGATAACGAATTCTCAGTAGTAGTCTCTGACTATCGTATGCCAAAAATCGATGGCGTTGAATTTCTGGTTCGTGTACGCGAAAAATGGCCAGAAACCGAGCGCATACTATTAACCGCCTATGCCGACGAAGGTGCTCTCGAACGTGGTATTAATGATGCTGGCATCAGTAGGTTTATGCGCAAACCTTGGAAACGTGAAGTGCTTGTTTCTGTGTTACGCCAGGCGATTAACCACTGTCGCATCCGCAAAGAGCATGCGATCTTATTAGAGCGTGTACGTAATCGTAATGAAGAACTAGTATATCTTAATCAGCGCCTGCAAAATCAAGTTGAAGCAAGTGATAAAGCTATTATGAGTTTTCGCAGGCGTTGGGATGTCGCTCTTAACGCCATTTTAGATGCCATTATTATCATTAGTGCTGATATGCACATTGAAGGCGCTAATGATGCCGCTGCAACTATAGCCAATCAAACTGCCGAAGAACTCGAAGGGCAACTTTGTCATGAAGCGCTTTTTCAAAATATCGAACCTTGCAAAGAATGCCCTTTAACCAGCGGCGCTTCACGATTAACTATGCATCGGAATAATCGTAATTACTTTATGGATGCTCGTGCTTATAAACTGCCGGGAGTACCAATCTCTCATCTTTGCACTTATCGTGATATCACCCGTGAAGTCGCTTTTGAAAACGAAGCCGCACAAATGGAAAAACTTGCAGCAGTCGGTAGACTCGCTGGTGGGATTGCCCACGAAATAAATAATCCACTGCACGGTATTTTAAGTTTTGTGCAGCTCGCACAAAAACCAGGAGTAGTAGCAGAGAAATTGTCTCGCTATCACGAAATAATTTATGAGTGTGCAATTCGTTGTCGTGATACGGTGCAGAGCTTAAAAAGTTTTGCTCGTCAGCCGCAACCAGCTGAACAATATATTATCGACCCTGTAGAAGTCACTAAAAAGGCACTAATTCTTTTTCATGGCAATAATATTACAATAGATACTGAGTATATCTCGACTGCAGTACGTTGTCGTGCTAACGCTAATCAATTGCAGCAAGTATTGGTTAACCTGGTGCAAAACGCCATTGATGCAAGTCCTAAAGACGGTAAGGTAAAAGTGGTGGTAACCGTTGATGGCGGTGATGTTCTTTTATCGGTAACTGATCAAGGCAAAGGAATAACTGATGATTTGCGTGAGCGTATTTTTGAACCATTTTTTACCACCAAACCAGAAGGTGTAGGTACTGGTCTTGGGCTTGCCATCTCGCATGGCATTATGAGTGACCATCATGGCTCAATAAAAGTTGAAAACACCGAAGAAGGTGGTGCGTGCTTTGAAGTACGTCTACCTCTAGCACAAGATGTAGCAACGACTTGATGAGGGCTACTAATGGCTATATCTAAAGATCTGCCACGGATTGTAGTAGTTGATGATGAACGCGTAATTTTAGAATCATGGAAAGAAATTCTCGGTGACCAATACGAGGTTGTACTTTTTTCAGATGCAGTGGCTGCGCGCACATATTTTGAAGATAACGAGATTGACGTAGCTCTCTTAGATATTCGCATGCCTGGTATCGATGGTTTAACCCTACTTAATGATTTACGACGCTTGCAACCCGATACTGAGGTTATTGTAATTACCGGTCATGGTACTATTCAAACCGCCGTGTTGGCTATTCAATCCGGTGCTTATGATTTTCTTTGTAAACCTATTGAAGATCTTGATATCGCCGTACGCCGTGTTGATGGCGCCGTCGAACGCCGCCGCATGCGTCTGCTTAATAATACCTTGCGTAAACGTCTTGATGCTTTAAGCCCTTCAACAACAATGATAGGTGGAAGTCGCGCTCTGCATCGCGTTCGAGATCTAATCAATCAAATTGCCGATTCTACTGCACCAGTATTGATATGTGGGGAAAGTGGTACGGGTAAAGAATTAGCAGCGCGCGCTTTACATTCACAATCAAACCGTAGTAATGCCCCATTTGTGGCAGTCAATTGTGGCGCTATGACCGAAACACTTATTGATAGTGAATTATTCGGCCATGAACGCGGAGCTTTTACTGGCGCAATTGCCAGCCATCGTGGTTTATTTGAAGCAGCTAATACCGGCGTGCTCTTTCTCGATGAAATTGGTGATATCCCTATGCAAACACAAGTTCGTTTGCTGCGCGTTTTACAAGAAAACGAAGTGCGCCCAGTTGGTGCGGTAAAAAGCCGCAGCGTAAATGTCAGAGTAATAGCTGCTACCAACATCGATCTTGAACGTGCCATACATGAAGGGCGATTTCGCGAAGATTTATTTTATCGAATTTCCACTTTTCGTATGGAATTGCCGCCACTTCGAGAACGTCGTGAAGATATCCCACTTATTGCGCAATTTTTACTCGATAAAATTGCCCAAAAAAGCAACCTTGATGTGCATGGCTTCACTGACGAAGCACTGGCTGCTTTAGTAAAATACAGCTGGCAAGGCAATGTTCGCGAACTCAATAATGCCATTGAACATGCAGCTACCTTATGCAATTCTGATCGTATTGATGTAGCAGATTTACCATCCTTCGTTTCAGCCGGCGGCAGCCATACTAAACGACGCGCAACCATAGTTGCTGATTCGCCCACTATTGGCTCAGTTTCTAGCGCCCCATATAGCACTGCGCGGGCGCGATTGCTCGAAGATTTTGAACAACGATATCTTGCTGATTTATTAGCTACCACTGATGGTAATCTTTCTGAAGCGGCGCGTCGTTCTGGTATCGACCGTTCAAACCTTAGACGTATGCTAAAACGCTATCATATAAGTGCTCATGGATTTAAAAATGACATTGAGGGATAAAAAATGTAACTAAAAGTGTGCAATAAAAACATGATTATGACATATATTAACCACTTGCTTTTGGTAAACACTATGAATTAACCAAGAGATAATCGTTAAGTATACAAAGGTCGTATTACAATGGTTAATACATTAATTATAAACTCGAATCATACTGAAGTACGTTTAGCAGTACTTAAAAATGGGACACCAGTTGAACTGCATGTTGAACGCCGTGCTGATCGCCAGGTAGTTGGTAATGTATACCGCGGTCGCGTAGTACGGGTCTTGCCCGGAATGCAAGCCGCCTTTGTAGACATTGGTATTGAACGTACTGGTTTTCTTTATGTTAATGACGCAATACCTCGTCCGGCTATCCTTGCAAATAGTGACGAAAATGACATTGCAGTGGATCCTGACGATGAAGAAGATACCGACGACACGGCAAACACCGTAGACCTTACTGATACTAGTGAGATCTACCGTTCAGGCAAAACGTTTACGCCGCAACGGCGAGGTTTTAGACAAGCGCCTTTAGCCAACATCGCTGAGGTATTAAAAACTGGGCAAGAAATACTAGTGCAGGTACAAAAAGAGCCTTTAGGACAAAAAGGTGCTCGTTTAACTCGTCACATTGCGCTGCCTGGTCGTTATTTAGTGCTGATGCCCTTTACTGATCATGTTGGTGTTTCTCATCGTATCGCCGAACCTGTTGAAAGAGAAAGACTGCGTGATATTTTAGCCTCAGAACAACATAATGGTATAGGTTTTATAGTACGAACGGTTGCTGAAGAAGTCGATGAAATCGTTTTACGTCGCGAAGCAAAAATGCTGATGCAGTTGTGGGCTAACATTGAAAAACGTGGTGCTAGTGGGCCGGTACCCAGCTTAATTTTTGAAGACTTCGACTTAGTCTTACGAGCCGCACGTGATTTTTTCAGTGAAGAAGTTGAAAAAATAATTTGCGATTCTGCAGAAGATCATAAACGCATCAGCGATTTTATGAAAAAACTCTATCCTGATATTGAATCTCGTTTAGAGGTTTATCGCGGTCGCTTACCAATTTTTGATCATTATGGAGTCGAAATTGAAATTGCTCGCGCTTTAGATCGTAGAGTTTGGCTTAAAAGTGGTGGTTACATTATCATTGATCAAGCCGAAGCGCTAACGGCTATCGACGTAAATTCTGGCCGTTTTGTTGGCAAAAGTAGCCTCGAAGATACCATTACCCAAATCAATCTCGAAGCCGTTAAAGAAATAGCATATCAATTAAGGTTACGTAATATTGGCGGTATTATCATCATCGACTTTATTGATATGACTAGCGCTGATAATCGTGAACAAGTTCTTAATGCCTTGGCGCTTGCTCTTGAACAAGACCGCGCTAAAACAGCTATTGTACGTATGAGTGAAATCGGCCTTATTGAAATGACGCGCAAACGAGTACGTGACAGTCTTGGCAATATACTTACTGAAGATTGCCCCTATTGCAAAGGTCGCGGGTTTGTTAAAAGTCTAGCAACTGTGGCGCATGAATTATTGCGTGCTATTGTACGCATATTAGTAACTTCACCTAGTAGGCGTGTACATGTTAGCATGAGTTCGTCAATGGCTGCTTATCTTTATGCTGCGACCACCGCAGAAATTGAACAGATTGAAACGACTTATAATACTCAGATCATTCCAGTAGCACGTGATAGTTTTCATCGCGAACACTACGAAATTGTCACTGATTAGGTATGCTTGCAGGTATAAATTTCCCTATCGTTTTAATGTATAAAAATGGCTTACATTAAAAAATTATGTCATGAGCAGCAACATGCTTGATCATTTAACCAAAAGTCAGAAGTCGCTATATTATGCTTTACTTTTAAACTTTATTACCATTGGTATTTCAGTAACGATCTTTGGCGCAACTCTACCACAAATTATCGATGGTTTTCATTGGAATACTCTCATTGTTGGTTTTCTTATGGCGGTAAGCGCTTTAGGAAGTTTTCTCGCTTCTGTGGCATGTGGCCATCTCATGCAGCGTTTCAGCAATAAATTGCTGCTCGTTATTGGCCTTTCAATACTTAGTGGCAGTCTAATACTGTTTGGCAAATGGCCAGCAATAGCCATTAACACACTTATGCTATTTCTGCTGGGCGCCGGTACTGGTATCGCTGAAGTGATCACTAATACCGTTGTAGTTCGCATGGAAAAACCAGGTGAAAGTCGCTTAATGAATTTTATGCATGCCGGTTTTTGTATCGGTGCGGCATGTGGTCCTTTTGCAATTGGTATTCTCACTAAAATAAGCGTTTCTTTTAGCAGTTTTTTCTCTGGTGCCGGAGTCATGGTATTTGGCATTTGTATTTTAGTTTTATTACAAACCTTCGCGCAACCTAGCGCGACCAATTCAGGATCAGATTCAAAATCAAATGATGATGGCAAATTGCCGTGGCATCATCCACTTTTTTGGGCGTTAATTATTGCGATGTTTCTCTATGTCGGAGTTGAACTAACATATAATGGATGGATTGCCGAATTTGCTGCTCGTTATCGTGATTTTACTAATTCTCAAGCCGCCTGGATGGTATCACTATTTTGGATCGGTCTTTTGGCGGGCCGATTATTACTCTCTTTTGTAATTAAACCTAGACGTCAAAATTTAACCTTAGCTTTATTAGCTTCAGCAAGTGTCGTTTTTTATACCGCCACAGTTTTTCTAACCTCACCAAGCGCTTTAGGCCCGCTATACACCTGGGCATGTGTTTTTCTCACCGGCTTGTTTTTCTCAGGATGTTATCCGATTATAGTTAGTATTCTAGGCGAAGAATATCAAGGCAACTCAACTGCGATCGGTATTTGCACTTCAGCAGCATCACTTGGAGCACTCATTTTTCCATTTGCTACTGGGGCTATCGCATCAGCAATAAGTTTGCCTACCACTATACTTATGATCGCTGGTGTTGATGCCGGGCTAGCAATGACTGCGATCTTAATTACTTTATCACGCCGATATCGTCCTAACAGATAACGCATCAAAATCACTACTGAAATAGGGACCAATGCTCAAGAAATAGAGTTTGGCTAGTGACATATACATACTAGATAAAATTTGTGGCTATAAACAATCTTAAACTGTCAAAAATGGGAAATCTCACCTTTTTTTGTTTTGGTTAATCATAATATTTGTCTTTACATGTTATGGGTGCGTCTAATATTTAAACGCCAACTCTTGTGCTTTTAAAAATACTAACTATATGTTTTGCACTGCTAAATGGATTTGCAAGAACTAGAAGCATTACGGCGAAATCATCCAGGTTGGCGTCTGTTGGCCGCTGATCATGCACCATTAATTATTAGTTTTTTATACCGTAGTTTTATTCTGCCAAACATTCGCACCATAAAAGAAGAAGAGTTAACATCTAAGCTTGATGATTATTTATTTCATCTACGTGAAATAAATGGTGATATTATTTATCCGCGATCTGCCTCAGAGTACCTTAATGATTGGACAACTGCTAATCGAGGATGGTTACGCAAATATTATCCAATTGACAGTGATGAAGTTCATTTTGATCTTACCCCCGCTACTGAGAAAACTATTGAGTGGTTAGCGAGTTTACAACATCGACCATTTGTTGGTACCGAATCACGTCTACGTATGGTTTTTGATTTATTACGTCAATTAATCGAAGGCACCAAAACAGATCCTAAAGAACGACTTGCAGATCTAAAACGTCGTCAAGAGCAATTAGTAACAGAGATACAACGAGTTCATGACGGTCACATCGATATGATGGACGAGATACAAGTTAAAGATAGCTTTTTGCAAATGGCCAACACTGCTCGTGGATTACTTTCAGATTTTCGCGAAGTAGAGCAAAACTTTCGTGATCTCGATCGTTCTCTACGTGAGCATATTGCTACTTGGGAGGGCAATAAGGGTGATTTACTTGATCAAATTTTTGGCGAACATGATGCGATTAGTGATTCTGATCAAGGCCGTAGCTTTCGTGCTTTTTGGGATTTTTTAATGTCGCCAGCACGACAAGAAGAACTCTCAAAGCTACTTGAGCAAGCCTTTGCACTCAAACCGGTACGTTCACTTACCCCTGACCCACGACTTTTACGCGTTCATTTTGATTGGCTCGAAGCTGGCGAAGTAACTCAACGTACAGTTGCAAAATTATCATCTGAGTTACGTCGTTTTCTTGATGATAAGGTATGGCTAGAAAACCGACGCATTATGCAAATCATTCGCGATATTGAACATCATGCGCTTGCGCTACGTAATTGTCCGCCATCAGGTAATTTTATTGAACTTGATGCGCAAACACCTGCTGTCAAGTTGGCAATGGAACAGCCACTTTTTTCGATACCCTTTAAACCACATATTACTGAGCAAATTATTTTAAAGGGTGAAGGCGTTATTGACGATAGACTTTTTGATCATACTTATGTAAATCATACCGAGCTGCAAAAACGTATTCGTCGTGTTTTACAAACACGTAACCAAATTTCATTAGCTCAACTTACTGAGTTATATCCGCTTGAGCATGGCCTTAGTGAGCTAGTTACATATCTTGGTTTGGCTTCTAATGATAGCTCAGCAATTATTGATGATAAAGTTAAAGAGACTATCGTATGGCATGATAACGATGAGCATGATAGCGGTGACGGCTTACAACTAAAGCGGCAAGCAACCTTACCGCTTGTAATCTTTAGTCGATAAATCAGAGGGCATCATGAATGTCGAGCAAGCTAATAAAAACATAAAAAATGAATCTAATAGTAGTTACTCATTCTCTGTGGTGTTAATTACTTTAATGAAAGGCATCACCTACCGCGACAACGACAATAACCTGTGGCAATCATTAATTAATATGCAAAGCCGTGTACGTGAGCATATCGCACTAATGGGGCTAGAGCTTATCATTGATGATGCAGAGGGTTATGCGTATTTACGCCAACACTCGCCTGTTGACGGCGAGGCTGAATTGCCAAGGCTAGTGCCACGTCGTCCCCTTCCTTATGCGGTTAGTTTGCTATTAGTTCTTTTGCGCCAAAAATTGATTGAAAGTGATGCCCAAGGGGCTGACTCTCGTCTAATTTTAAACCGCGAGCAGATAATAGATCTTATGCGTGTTTTTTTAGCCGATAGCGGTAACGAGGCTCGCTTAGTTGATCGCATTGATACACTTATTAATAAAGTTATTGATTTGGGTTTTATACGCCGCTTGCGAAGCAATGAAAATGAGATTGAAGTCAAACGTATTCTTAAAGCCTTTGTTGATGCACAGTGGTTAAATGAATTTGAGCAACGCTTAGCCGAGTATCGTGAGCATAGTACACTTAATATTTAAGCTTTGCTTTTTTAAGGATTGATAAAAATGACAGTAATTGTAAATCAGAATTCTGAGTTGTTGCTCGACTTTTCTGATACTGATGAGCATAGTGGCTTTCGGCTAGTACAATTAGAAGTTTATAATTGGGGTACTTTTCATCATCATATATGGCAATTAAATCTAAACAGCGCTAACACTTTACTTACTGGTGATATAGGTTCGGGCAAATCAACATTGGTTGATGCTATAACCACATTACTTGTGCCCCCACAAAAGCTTACTTTTAACAAGGCTGCAGGTGCCGAAGTACGCGAGCGCACGTTACGTTCGTATGTGCTTGGTTATTACAAAACTGAACGCAGTGAAACCAGTTTATCTGCGCGTCCTGTGGCGCTGCGTGAAGCAAACGACTACTCGGTCATTCTTTGTGTTTTTTTTAATAAAGGTTACAATCAATACGTCACTTTAGCGCAAGTGTTTTGGAGTAAAGATCTCGAAGGACAACCAGCGCGATTTTTTATTGTTGCTGAATCACCATTTACTATTAGTAAACATTTTTCAGACTTTGGTTCTGATATTAGTGAGCTACGCAAACGTTTAAAAAAGTTATCGTGTACTGAAGTCTTCGATGCTTTTTCACATTATAGCGCATCTTTTCGTCGTCGCTTTGGTATCGAAAATGAACAAGCGCTTGAGTTGTTTAACCAAACCGTATCAATGAAATCTGTTGGTAATCTTACTGACTTTGTTCGCCAGCATATGCTTGAAGCATTCGCCGTGGAAGAACGCGTTAAGGCGTTGATTGCTCACTATGATGATCTTAATCGGGTACACGCTGCGGTGCTTAAAGCCGAAGCACAAATTACTCAACTTACACCAATCGTCAATGATTGTAACCGTCACGCAGCATTAACTGAAGATGAAAAAGCGCAACGAGCTTGTCGTGATGCAATAATGCCATACTTTGCTAGTCTAAAGGTTAAGTTACTTGATAAGCGTTTGCGCAACCTTAATAGTGAAATTGAACAACTAGGTTATCAAATTGATGCAAAAAGCCAAGAGCGACGTGATCAGCAAATACAACGTGATGAGCTTAAAAGTGCTATAAATGCTAATGGTGGTGATCGTCTTGAGCGTATCAAAGCTACAATAAACGAAAGAACTGAAAAAAAAGCTGTACGACAAAAACGCGCTGCACAATATGAACGATTAGCCCGTGTTTTAGAAATGCCAATAGCGACTAATGCTGAAATATTTATTGCTAACCGCCATAGTATTGAAAATGAACGTATTACAACCACCCTAAAAGAAGCGCAGCACCAAAATGACCGTACTGAAGTAGAGGTTGAATTTAGAACTTTAAAAACCCAACATGAAGAAATCAATCGCGAGATTAATTCGTTAAAACAACGACGCAGTAGCATACCATTACGCAATTTAGATTTACGTACCAAGTTATGTGAAGAACTCAATTTAACCGACGAAGCGCTGCCTTTTGCTGGCGAATTATTGCAAGTGCATGAAGACGCCCATATTTGGGAAGGTGCAATTGAACGAGTGCTGCATAATTTTGGTCTTTCTTTGTTAGTCCGCGACACTGAATATAGTCGGGTCGCCGAGTGGGTTAACAACACGCATTTAGGTAGTCGCTTAGTCTATTATCGCATACATTTAAATGTTGGCGTTAGCGACACTGGCAATTGGCCGCCAACATCGTTGATGCATAAAATAGCAATTCGCCCTGACAGTGAATTTTATAACTGGTTAGAGGCTGAAATTCTTCGACGTTTTAATTATACCTGTTGCGATACACTAGATCAGTTTCGTCGCGAAAAAATGGCTATCACTAGCGCTGGTCAAATTAAAGGTGCTGGTGAACGCCATGAAAAAGATGATAGATGCCATATTAATGATCGCTCGCGTTATATACTTGGTTGGTCAAATAACGCAAAAATAAATGCATTAGAAATAAAAGCAAACTCTCTTGAACAACATATGCAAATCGCTGCCAAACGAATAAATTCTTTGCAAGCAGCACAACGAGCGATTAGTGAACGCTTAACAAATTTAGAAAAACTCGATATCTTTGACAATTTTTACGATATAGATTGGCGACCACTAGCTATTGAGATTGAAGCGTTAGACCATGAACGTCGTGAACTTGAAGAAGAGTCAGATATACTGCGAACATTAGAATCGCGGCTTGTAAATTTAGAGCAAGCGATAAACACAACCGAAGCAACACTTGATAATGACCGCCGAGAGCTTGGTATAGCTAAACATAAACAACAACAATATTTAAATGATCAAGAGCAGTGCGAATTACAGCTCAGCACAGCTACTAATGAGATACTTGAGCGTGACTTTCCTCGTCTTGAATTACTGCGTGCTCAGGCATTAGGTGAACACACTTTGAGTGTTGAATCATGCGCCAATCGTGAACGCGAGCTGCATGCGTGGTTGCAACGCGAAATTGATGCTATAACGAGAAAGCTTGAACGTCTGCAAGAAAAAATTGTTGCCGCGATACAAGCATTTCGTCATGATTACCCAGCCGAAACACAAGAGATAGATGCCAGTATCAATGCTTCTGATGAGCTTACTAAAATGCTTAAGCGTCTATGTGATGATGACCTGCCACGCTTTAAGGGCCGCTTTAAAGAGTTGTTAAACGAAAATACTATTCGTGAGATTGCCAATTTTCAATCACAATTACATCGTGAACGTCAGACCATTAAAGAGCGTATTGAACTTATTAATAGATCTCTAATGGCTATTGACTATAATCCTGGCCGCTACATTCGCCTTGAAATGCATCCTGCAATAGATATTGAAATACGTGATTTTCAGACAGATCTTCGCGCATGTACCGAAGGCACTCTTACTGGTTCTGATGAAACAGAATACTCTGAAGCCAAATTTATCCAGGTAAAACATGTCATTGAACGCTTTCGTGGACGTGAAGGTTCAAGTGAAATTGATCGACGTTGGACACATAAAGTTACCGATGTACGCAACTGGTTTAACTTTTCGGCCTCAGAGCGTTGGCGTGAAGATGACCGCGAGCAAGAACATTACACTGACTCGGGTGGTAAATCAGGTGGTCAAAAAGAAAAACTTGCTTACACCATTCTTGCTGCAAGCCTTGCATACCAGTTTGGCTTAGAGCACGGCGTTAAACGCTCACGTTCTTTTCGTTTTGTGGTCATTGACGAAGCATTTGGTCGCGGCTCTGATGAATCAGCACGCTACGCACTCAAGTTATTTAATAGCATGAATCTACAATTGTTGATTGTCACACCATTACAAAAAATTCACGTCATCGAACCTTTTGTCGCTAACGTAGGTTTTATTCATAGTGAAGAAGGAAAATTTTCAAAATTGCATTGTTTAACCATTGAAGAGTATCGGGCAGAACGACAAGCACGACAAGTGACGGGGAAATTATTATTAGAAATTTAATTATTGTTGGAGTTTGAGGTGAACTGGACTGACAGCACCGCTATACACAAAGAAATAGAAAGATTATGGAACAATGGTAAAATCATGCAAGCACGTTTGCGCAATCATGATTTGTTTCCGTTACAACTACGTACTTCACGCCCCAAGACGGGTGACTTAACCCACCATTTTGAAAAAGCACGCCGGTGGATTAAAACACTTGATGAAGACAGTAAAACAAAGCGTGGATTTGGTTATGAGATTAAATGGACTACAGTAAGTCATCGCCAACTTGGTAACAACCGAATACCTGACCGTATAGTAATACCATCAGAGTATGATGCACTCGCGCTAATTGGCAAACATCGCCAAGCGTCACTAATATCACAGCTTGCCAACTTAACTTATGAGGCTTTACCGCAACTTAAAAATTGGGTGATTGAACATCCGATGATCTTGCTTAAATACGGTAAAGTTTGGCCACGCGTATTAAAGGTGTTGTTGTGGTTTTATAAACATCCTCAAGAAAAAATTTATCTACGCCAAATTGATGTACCTGGTGTCGATACTAAATTTATCGAAAGACGACGCCAATTATTTGCTAAACTGTTAGATCTAATATTACCCACAGAAGTCATAGATAAAACTGCAGTTGGCGCTAATGCTTTTGAACAACGCTATGGGCTTTTAGCAAAACCAACTCTTATTCGTTTTCGTGTACTTGATAAAAAATTGCTCCCGCAATTTGCTGGGCTTAGCGATATTGCCACGCCAGTTGCTGACTTTGCCAAACTTAAGATAAACGTAAATCGAGTATTTATAACTGAAAATGATATAAATGGTTTATGTTTTCCACCTATGCCCGAGAGTATTGTTATCTTTGGGCTTGGTTACAATGTCGATCACCTAACCAGTATCGATTGGCTAAAACATAAGACTATATATTATTGGGGCGATATTGACACTCATGGTTTTGCTATTCTTGACCGACTACGAAAATATTTTAAAGATGTGCATTCATTATTAATGGATCGTGAAACACTACTACAACATCGCGAACTATGGGGCATAGAGAATAATCGCTGCGAGCATATGCTTGCTCATCTTACTAAAGACGAGCAAAACTTATATAACGATCTTAGATATAATAAGCTCGCAAATAATATTAGATTTGAACAAGAGCATGTTGGCTATGCTTGGTTGCTGCAGAAATTATAAAAACACGCTTATTTGATCATAAAAAATGAAGATTATACTGAGGCTCGTATACATTATTATTTCTGAAATAATCAAGCAACCTTTTAGATACGAGGCACTATTATACTGCGGACATCTACCCTATCGGTAACATAAAAACTATTTAACATAAAAACTATTTATCCTTGACTATATTCGTTTATTCGGTTATACGAATATATATAATCTAATTTTGCGAGCAACTTATGAAAAATACCGCTATTTTTTTTAAAGTTCTTGCTGATGAAGCTCGGCTACAAATCTTATGGCTTTTAAATAACTATAATGAGCTTTGTGTTTGTGACATTATGGCCGTGCTAAAAATCACTCAGTCTAAAGCTTCGCGTCACCTCGCAACTCTTGTGCACGCCAAACTTATAAAATGTCGCAAAGATGGTTTGTGGTCTTATTACACTCTGTTGCCAGCAGACGATGAACTGATCGGCGACCAATTAAAAACTTTAATGACAAATTTAAGTAATCGCAGTGAAGCTACCGCATTGTTAACTAAACTGCTTGCACAATTGCAAAGTAAAAAACAAGTTGGGTCATGTGTAAAAAAACGCAAATGCAAAAGCACCAAATCTTCGCTTAAAAATATGCCCGTTATAAAACCAATTAAGTTATGCACTAAATCGGCTGCGACCACGAAAAGAAAAAATAAATGGTAACAACTTTAAATAGCAACGACAGTAATGCAAAGATAACCAAAATAAATAGATGTATCTTACTTGGCATATTAGCAGTTATAGTCGCCTTATTTATTTGGTTGCTACTTTATAATAATTTAGAATTTCTGGCGCATACTGTTGCTTATCAACTATTACCTTTTAGTGCTGATAATAAATTCGCGGGGGCGCTAAACTTTTTCTTATATGAAACCCCGAAAATATTTTTACTTTTAACCGTAATTATATTCGGTGTCGGCGTAGTGCGCTCGTTCTTTACCCCAGAACGAACTCGTAGCTTACTTGCTGGGCGTCGTGAATTTTTTGGTAATATCTTAGCTGCATTATTAGGGGTAGTGACACCCTTTTGTTCATGCTCGGCCGTACCTTTGTTTATCGGTTTTGTCGCCGCTGGCGTACCGTTGGGGGTAACTTTTTCATTTTTAATTGCGGCGCCAATGGTTAATGAAGTTGCCCTGGTTTTATTATTTGGTCTGTTTGGTTATAAAATTGCTGGGCTTTATCTTATCACCGGTCTGACCATCGCTATTATTGCCGGGTGGGTTATTGGTAAGTTACCAATGCAACGCTGGGTTGAAGATTGGGTAATTGCAACGGTGAGCAATACTTCGATAACATCTTCTTTTGCAAAACTTACTTTTTATGACCGCTTACAATTAGGACGTGATGCTGTATTCGAAATAATCGGCAAAGTTTGGCCTTATATTATACTAGGTATAGCTGTTGGCGCCGGCATTCATGGTTTTGTACCACAAAATTTCATGGCGGCAATCATGGGTAAAAGCGCATGGTGGTCGGTGCCGATTGCGGTGGTTATGGGCGTACCAATGTACGCTAATGCTGCCGGCATTATCCCGATAGTGCAAGCACTGCTGAGCAAGGGCGCTGCTCTAGGTACAGTGTTAGCTTTTATGATGTCGGTTATCGCCTTATCGCTACCTGAAATGATTATCTTACGAAAAGTATTAAAATTGCCGGCAGTGTTAACTTTTGCTGCTATTGTAGCACTGGGTATTTTAAGTGTTGGTTATATATTCAACTTCATCCTCTAAAAAACTTTCTTATAGGAGTTAAAAAATGATTGTACAAATATTAGGTTCTGGCTGTGCAAAATGCAAATCACTTTATGCTGAAGCCGAAAAAGCAATCGCCGCATCAGGCGTTCAAGCGACCCTTACCAAAGTTGAAAAAATAGATGAAATGATGAAATTTGGGATAATGTCAACTCCGGCTCTTGCTATTGATGGCGAAGTAAAATGCTCAGGTCGCATAGCTAAAAGTGATGAAATAGTTACTTGGTTGACTACCGCTTAAAGCCTAGTCTTTTTAAATCAAAAGTCATCAGGTAATCCGCGTACAATTGACTATATGCATAATTAATGCATATTATTATGCATGAGAACAACAGTTGACCTTGATGAAGAGCTGCTAAATAATGCGCGTTCGTGTACACAAATTCAAAGTAAAACTGCTCTGTTGCATGCCGGTTTAAAGGCACTTATTGCCCACGCCGCACGAGAACGTCTTGCTAAACTTGGTGGCATAGAAAAAAATCTTCGTTTGCCCAGACGGCGTCGGGTAAAACCGTGATCATCGTAGACACCTCTATATGGGTTGAACATTTTCGTCGTCGTCATAAAACATTAGTTACGCTGCTTGAAGAAGACCAAGTATTAATACACCCATTTATAATTGGTGAGTTATCACTTGGTGGATTAATTCATCGCGATGAATTAATAAACTTGTTACAACAATTACCGACTGCAATCATGTCAAACCATCAAGAGGTGTTACACGCAATTACCACTCATAATCTTGATGGTAAGGGAATTGGTTGGATTGATGCTCATTTATTTACCTCAGCTCTTCTATCGCATGCACAATTATGGACTATAGATAAACAACTAAATGTCATTTGTATTCGTAATAAAATTAATTTTAGCGGTCTCTATTAAAAAGTGCTTAAACAGTGATCTTAAATTGGTAACTGACATTTAAATTTTAATCTTTAAAAATTCATTTTTTCATCAGTTAGCCATGGCTGTTGTTTCATAACTCAAATTTAAGCATATTGTATTACTCAAAATCAGATTTCATATTTTTCTATTATTATACCCCCCACACACATATATATATTAACCTATATTTTAAATATATTACGCTTGTTACGCTGGTTTTGATTTAAAAACTAGAAATCGATAAATGGGTGGTTACTGTCGAGGCAAAGTAACATTTTTTTTATCAACTACCCGTATTCACTAAATTAGATTAATTGCACAGGAGGCTGTGCGAGGTCGTATCCTTGCGCTTTTGCTGGTTGTAAATCGCGTTCTAAGCTTAGTGTGTATGGCTCGCACAATTGAGTTACGTACAACATCGCTGGCGCCAGTTACATCAATATATTCTTGAAACCATTTATCGCCATAAGTTTGTGCTAATACCCCAAAAAATTCATCAGCAAACGAATCACTAACAGACATTACTTCACTGAGATCAATTCTAACTTTTTGCTGCGTGCGTGTAATTGCCTCTAATACATCTTCGCGCAAAGTATGCGCACGTTGCCGACTAGCCAAATGGTGAGCTAGTTTATGCAAATAATATGTATTCATATCTTAAATCTCCTGGCGATTGATTCGTCGTCTTCACTAGGTGGTGAAACAAACGGTGATCCTACTGGTAAAATAACCTCAATTGCCACACCTTGCCAATCAATAAGTGATTTTCGATACTCAAGCGCATGCTGAGCGCGTTGAAAAACGTTTTAACAAGCGGCAACTCAAATAGCTTTGTTTTATCAAGTTAGGGGCAATTGGTAGAGTGCGCACGTTACCGACTAGCTAGTTAGATCCGTATAGTTTTTGCTGCAAATTATTTTTTACTTACTCGCGCTTCGCGTTGCTAATGTATCTAAATAAGACTCTAACGACATCTCATGTGCCGCTGCTAATTTTTCAAGCGTAGATGTAAAAGGTTGGCCTTCACCAGCTTCGAGGCGGCGTACATGCCTGCTGCTTAAGCCTAGGATATCTGATTGCTTAAGACCCTTCTCTAATCGTAATTCACGAATTGCCACGCCATACGACTTTGCTGCTTCACGTAGTTCTTTGTCTTTATTGTGGCGAAATGTCGGATCTGCCCAATAACGAATACTACCAAGGTCTAGATCAACATCAGCCTTTGGCCAATTAATCCGACTACCGCTTTTACTTACTTCAAAATTTGCCAGTTGAACTTTTGATAACTTAGCAAGCACCGGAATATCTTTAATAGAACAAGTGTACAACTTTGGTTCACAACTCCATACGAACAGAGTTTCACCTTGGAGTTCTACCGAAGCAATCAAACGATCGGCTGCATTATGAGCCTTTGCTAAAAGTAATCGTCGAACCGCTTGCTCAGAAGTAGTAACGTAAGGGTCATTGTGAATTAAACGCCGTAGTCCAACCATTACATCAGCAACAACTGTTGGTGATATTGATCGCCGACTTAACAAAGTGGCTTGTGTTTGTGTCACAAGACGCGATAATGTCCGTTCTGCAAATATCGTTGTCATATCCGATAACGCCTTTTCAAGATCCAACACTACCAAACATCGTTGCATTTTTGCCGATGGTTTCGTTTTAAAACGCAATCCGCGCGGCACGAGGCCTTTTATTTTTTTGCGACTCTCGTTTGGGATGATGATTTCTTCGTACGTTTGCATCTTAATTCCTCTTTGCTACTTTCTTCTCCCATTCCCGCAATAATAAAATTCTGTTGGTTTCAATCTTAGCTAGGATAGTTCGTTTTAACTGCCCGCTTGGTCCACTGCCCCAACACTCCTTAATCATTATCTTCTTTGCCTGAAGAAAAAATAATCGTACTTCCCACTCCCCTGGACGTTCAAGATGAAAATGCGGTGGTTCATGGTCATTTGAATTGAACCACGCATACAAACCAACAAATGATATGCACTCTACCTTCGGCACTTGTTAATCATATCAGCAATAGGACATTTGTCAACGTCTTTACTGTAATTGTCCTATTAGTAAAAGCGCGAGTCATTAATAAAGTATACAATAGCACCGGTGCAGGTCTACCATTAGCTACCGGTGCTTCAACAAAACATTTTAAAAGTATTTTTTTAGATGTCGGGCTTGCCCAACGTCTCCTGGGTGTTGAATATAATGATTGGGTCATTCGCAATTCTATTCTTGATAGTCATCGTGGCGCTGTAGCCGAACAATTTATTGGGCAAGAATTATTACATCGATTTGGTGATCATGAAGATCCACAACTTTACTACTGGCATCGCCAAAGCAATGGCTCACAAGCTGAAGTAGATTATTTATACGAGGCTCATAATAACGCCTTACCTATTGAAGTCAAATCGGCAAGTATCGGGCATTTGCGTAGCATGCAGCAATATTTGAAAACCTATAAGCAAGCAAAATATGGGGTTAAGTGCTCGCTGGCACCCTTAACTAGACAAAGCAAAATAATAAATATTCCTTTATATGCAATAGAAAAAACTAAATCAATAACAGATGAACTCGAATAATGTCAAAACATCTAAATAATTGTCTCACTGTCAGTTTTACTGTCCCATGCTGGGATGGCAAAAGGTGGGCCAAATAAAAAATAGCTGATTTAATGATATATTTGACAGCAACTAGCCAAAAAGAACTCGCATAGTGTATCAAAATGCGACATGGCGTGTGTCAATTTGCAACTTCATGCTAAAATTGGGGTTCTTGAAAATGCCTATACTATTATGATGCAGCTAGCCATAATAATAAAACTCATGTTGACACTAAGCTTGTTGGTTCATAAGACAAATAAAACTATATGAAATAAATTTATTATGTGAACATATAGAACACAAAGGACCGGTTAGCTCTTGTTTAGCAAATACTATCAAAGCGAACTGACTTATCTGCGCGACATGGGTCAGACTTTCGGCAATGCCAATCCAGCTATTGCCGGGCTGCTTTCTGAACGTGGAGCTGACCCTGATGTTGAACGTCTATTAGAAGGTTTTGCCTTTCTTACCGCTCGCATACGCGAACGGATGGACGATGCCATACCTGAAATCGTTCATCTGCTCTCAGATTTATTAATGCCGCATTTTTTACGAACCATTCCGGCAGCTTCGATTGTCGAAATGTCCCCAGAAATTGGTGCACTTCGTGGTCGCCATGTCATTGCCCGCGGCACTCCCTTAGGTAGTATTGAGGTAAATGGTACCTCATGCATGTTTCGCACTACTAGTAATGTTGAGTTGCTGCCAACCATAATTGAAAACGTTAATCTTGATATCTCATCGGCTCGTACACCAGTATTGCGCCTGCAATTTGCTGCGCCAGAAAAGGCTCTACCGAGTGTCTTTGAAGCCGGTGGCATGCGCTTATTTATTAACGCCGACTACGGCATTGCTTCGACGCTTTTATTATGGTTTTTGCGCTATTGTACTGAAATTCATGTCGGCCCACGCGGCTGCAAACGTGGTCATCCTTTGCCAGCAAATTCAATCAAACCGGTGGGTTTTGCTCCTGAAGAGGCTTTATTGCCTTGGCCGGGTTTTGCGCCAACTGCGTTTCGCTTATTACAAGAATACTTTACCTTGCCCACCAAATTTCATTTTATTGATGTTAAAGGTCTTGATACCGCCATTGATGTTGCTACTGAGCAATTTGATATTCTTTTCTTTTTCAATCAACCGCCTGAATTAGGCGCTCCTATAGGACGACAATCAATAAGATTACATTGCACCCCGGTAATTAACTTATTTAACGCACCAGCCATACCACTGCGTCGTTCCGCCATTGAACATGAACAAATTTTACGTCCGATTGATGTAGACCCTGCTTATGCTGAAGTTTATAGCGCTGATAATGTTATAGGTATTCGTCAAAATGGCGGCGATCGTATTAACTATCAGCCATTTATTGATTTTCGTCATGCAACTGCTGATCGTACCGATATTGGATATTATCAATTGCGTCGTTGCGCCTCTCCTTTAGATAGCGCTGTTGATACATACTTCACTGCAATTACTCCAGGTTTCGTTCCTGTTGATTTAAAAACTAATGATGAAGTCTTTTCTATAGAACTTACTTGTACCAACCGCTCTCTTGCTGGTGAATTACGGGCTGGTGATATTTGTCAACCAGTTCCTGGTTCACCTTCGGTTGCTACCTTTAAAAATATAAATGAAGTAACTAAACCCGTCACTCCTCCTTTAGGTATTGAGCTTAATTGGCGACTGCTTGCTCACCTTTCGTTGCCACATGGTTCGCTAGCGACTAAAGAAAGTTTGCAAGCACTTTTAGGCCTTTATAACTTTCAAGAACTTAGTGAGCAGGCATCAGGTCGCACAAATCGATTAAGGGTTGATTCGATTCATGGGGTTATAGTGTCTCCCTCACGTAGAATTTTAGCTGGTGCCCCAGTTCGTGGTTCACGTACTACTATAGAAATTTCTGAAGATAAGCTTACCGGTATCGGCGATATATTTTTATTTGGTTGTATTCTCGACAGTATTTTAGGAGAACATGTAAGTATTAATTCTTATCATCAGCTTGTACTTAAACTTCTACCATCGCAACGAGAACTTCAGTGGCTTCCGAGAGCAGGGATGAAACCGATCGTCTAAAAGCGATCGTTGATATAATTAAAGCGCAAGGTGATGGTGATTTTCGCGCCATTGTCATTTTCTTAGAGCGCGCCTTAATGACTGCGGCCAAAGTTGGCCATGATGGTCCTGTTAGCCAAGAAATCATTCGTTTCCGCAATGATCCTTCACTGGCATTTCCCACTTCTGATGTCAGCAGTGTCGAATTAATACAGCCTGAAGCCCCATTAGGCATGCCTAAACCCGAACGAATTATTGAAATTATAACAACTTTTTTGGGGCTAACTGGTTCAGTATCACCATTACCAACATATCTCACCGAAGAAGTCGCGCAAGAATCACCTATTGAACCAGTACTGCGCGACTTTTATGATATTTTTCACCATCGCATTGTCGCATTATTATTTCGCAGCATTATTCGTTATTGCTACCCCATTACTTTTAAACAAAACTGCAACGATGCTTGGTCAAAGCGTATCTTATCTCTATGTGGGGTAGATACCTATGATCATGAATATCCAAGTTCTTTACCAGTTTGGCAGATTTTACGTTTAGCGCCACTGCTTCATTTGCGTCGCCCCACCTGCTGGGTAATTCAAACGGCATTGCGTGATGTTTTACAAATTGACCTAGAAGGTTCTGCGTTAACTATCCAGCAGTTTATTGGCAGTTGGATCCCCTTTGATAAAAGCGAACAAACTACGGTTGGGGTTGCTAACTCACACTTAGACGTTGATTTTGTTTTGGGAAGTTGTGCTTTTGATCGAGCCGGAAAATTTCGGGTGCAAATCGGCCCTTGCTCGCGTGAAGTCTATTATCGCTTTCGCCAAAATGTCGTTTTGCGTCGTAAATTATTAGATACCATAAAATTATTCTGTCGTGACCCACTTGAGGTTGATTTAGGCATCATCCTCGCTCATAAACAAATCTCGGGATTACGTCTGTCGACTACAGCCCCTGAACGGCTTGGTGTCGATACATTTCTAGCGGCACAACATCAACACCAGATTGTTTTACCCCTGCAAACTGTCACAGCATCCTATGTGACTTGAAGATGTGGTTTTGTACATGCGTTATGGAATTCTCTCAGATGTTCACGGTAACCTTGAAGCCCTCACTGTTGTACTTGAAAAATTTGCTTCTATGGATCTTGACGCCTATATTTTTTTAGGTGATGCCGTCGGCTATGGCGCCAGCCCTAATGAAGTGTGCGCTCTTTTACGTGATAAGGTTAAGTTATCAGTATTAGGTAATCATGATGCAGCAGTCGCTGGTCGTATGGATTATGCTGATTACTATCCTGCTGCGCGCAACGCCTTGCGATGGTGCAGCGAAAATTTAGAACCGAGTCATATGCAATGGCTCAAAGAAATGCCCTATTGGATTGAGTACGAGCAAATTGGGCTTTGTCATGGTCTACCTTTTAACGCTGAAGCTTTTGAATACATGTTTAACAGCGAACAAATTCGTCCGCGTTTAGACGAAATTCGTTCCTTGCCCGCCATAACTTTTATTGGACATTCGCATTTAACCGTTTCTTTTTGTATTGATGGCGAAAAAGTAACACCTTTAATGGATACAATTATCGAATGTCGTCCTGATGCACGCTATATTATTACTGTTGGTAGTGTGGGACAGCCGCGCGACCGTGACCCACGAGCTTGTTGCGGTGTTTATGACAGTGAACAAAGTATATTTACTTACCACCGTTTTGAGTATGACATTCATAGCGCACGACAAAAAATTATCGATGCAGGGTTGCCGACGATTTTTGGTGATCGGCTGCTTATGGGTACTTAGTTTAGTGTCCTTATTTGCATGTTCTAAGCCACCAAGCCTAAACATCGAACGCGTAGTCATCGACGCGCCACGTAGTTGGGATAAAAAAAATTATCAACAACAGGTGCGCCATGACATTAAAAATATTTTAAGCCAAGATAGAAATACTAAATTAGCCATCAATCAAAACTTAAAAAATGCTTACATTTTGCAATTAGAAATACGTCAAGGGTTAAATATAAAGTCTACAGAAAAAGAGCAATCAACATTAATGCAATTAAGCCTGCGACCGCTTAACGAAGGCTTATCCTATGAAACAACTGCCGTACTCTTAAAGAATAACGAAACTATTACGGGTATATTAGAAAGTTTTAAAGAAGCTTGGGAGATCATCACTAAACAGCGACAACTTGATACCCAAAAAGATGAAACACTAATTGCTCTTTTAGACGACCCCGACCCGCGTTTGCGCGATTTTGTAATTATTCGCTTGGGTGATCGCAAAAGCAGTCAGGCGGTCTTGCCCTTGTGCCAACATCTAAACAGTGAACCCAAACCTGAATTAGTTTTGCGCACCATAGGAACGCTGGTTACTATTGGTGATCAACGAGCCGTAGAACCTCTCATTGAACTGACTGCGCATCGTGATCCTGCCTTTGTCATGCAACTTTTATACGCAATCGGTTCTCTGGGCGGCCATAACGCCGAAGCCTTTTTAATAACTGTCGCCAGCGGTCACCCTATTGAGGCTCTACGCCAGAGTGCAGAGCAAGCATTAAAAGAGATGAAAAGGCCATCAAGCAACAAATAATTGTGATCTTTAACAACGAATTTGTTTACTCTAGAAATATTTATTCTATGATATCAATAAATAATATGTTATAAATACTAATTATTTTGAATAATTAATTTAGAGGTAAATATGGC
>JAFGEK010000134.1 GCA_016931625.1 Deltaproteobacteria bacterium
CGCCTATGGCGCTTATGACAGTAACGCCAATGTTGTGTATTTAGATCAAAAATATGCAAGCGACCCAGAGTTTGCGGCCTATATATATTCAGAAGAAGCAGGTCATTTTCTTGATACTAAACTTAAAAGCCAAGATACCGTAGGTGAAGAAGGTGAGATATTTCGCCGACTTTTAGCAGGTGAACAAATATCTAAAAGCGAAATGGCGAATTTGCGCGCGCTTAATCGTGACGGAACTATAACTGTTGATGGCAAACAAGTAAGTGTCGAATTTTGGAGTTTGGGCGGCGTAGTCAAAGGCATTACAGATGCCGCCAAGAGTGTAACCGGCGCGGTAACTGACGCTGCAAAAAGTGTAACAAAAGGTGTTGGCGAGGCGGTCTCGGGATTCGCTGGTAACATTGTAAAAGGCAAAATTGACGCTGCTTTTACTGCGCTTGGGCATGGTTTTGATACCGCGGTTATTAAGTCGATTACCCAATTGGCTAATGGATTAATCGATACTGGTGCAGAAATTGTTAATGCGGTGGTGGCGATTACGGGTCCTGCAGCCCCATACATTAAAAAAATAACCGATCGTTTAGTTGATGTAGTGCGAACAGCGGCAATGACAATGGTTGAAACAGTAACAACTTGTGTAAGAGATTTAATCAGATCTGTATATAAAATAGCCAAAGGTGTATTGCAAATAATCTCAGCAAATTTTAAAGATGGCCTTAAAAATATTGGCAAAGGCTTTGCTAAATTATTTTTTGGATCGTTACTTGATATTGTTATGAGGGTCGGTATTGGTGCTTTGAGCATTGTGCAAACATTTACTGGCAATGAACAACCCGGTCGTAGATTAACTGACGAAGAAATTGCCATATTACGTAAAGTATATGGTGACAGTATTGATTATAAACAAGTACGCATCAAAGAGGGTAAAAGTGGCTTTTTGGGTAGCACTGGTCGATCAATTACCGCTGGCAGTATAATTTATTTTAATAGTCGCCGACCAACTGAACATGAAATAGAATGTTTACGTGCGATATATGGTGATACTCTAGATTATGATACCATTCGGATAAAAGAAAAATCTGGCATATTTGCTGATAATCGACCACTTGACGCTAATGACAAAGAGGCCATAGAGGCATGGAAAAGCGAAAATTTAATGACCCAAGATGAATATGAAATATCGCTTATTCACGAATTTATGCATGTATGGCAAAATCAACACAATGGTGGTGATTATCTTTCTGGTTCACTAATAGGCCAAGTTGTGCAACATAGTTATAAATGGTGGCTAAGTGTGCCAAAAACTCCTTTTGATAAACTCGAAGTTGAGCAGCAAGCACAATTTCTAGAAGATGTATATTATGCAGGTTTTTTTGACCCTAATAGTAAAAATTATGGTAAATTTTATTGTAACGTTAATGGCGATGATAAAAATGAGGATATAACAGATTATGTTAAACAAGCTCTTGCAATTATCAACCAAAAATAAATTTAACTAAAACAGAGAAAAGTATGAAAAAATTAGTTTTATTTTTAATAGAGAGTGTTTTTTTGATGCTTGGTATAAATAGTATGTATGGTTGTGAGCACGAAATAACTATTACTGCAAAAGTAACTGTGGACGCTGAATTAACGCAAGCTTTATCAGAAGCTCAGCCAGGCATTGTAACTATCACTGCCGGGCCGATGACAGGAATTGATTGGATAGCAGTTATTTGTGAACCAAGTGAAGAGGATATCGAATTGTTTTGGCATCGCAACAAATTTGGTTGTGCCGAAGAGGCAACTCTTACAGCCAAGCTATTGCAAGTTAATGCTGAAGATATACAAACACCATGCGGTATAGAAACGAAATATGGTGAAAATTTATCTGAAGAAAATATTACTGAACTTGCCAGGGCTAGCAAAACAATTTTTGCGGGTAAGGGTGAGGGGCTTATAAAATGTAAAAGTGGAAGTGATTTTGTAGAAATTATTCTTCAATGATGTTTTGTCTTTTTTAGCTATAAAAAAGCTAAAGCTAGAAGCTAAAAAATTTTGTTAATCTCAGAGTTTATGCACGTTTTAACAAAATTAGCATATCAGTGGTGAATATATGTCGATGTCACTATTTGATCGATATTTTCAAGCACCAATTTAGGTGGAGCCGGTGAAAGAGTTGTCATACTGACGAGCTTTAGCAGCGTATAATTCCCTGTTTAACACTACTTGTTTTTATGTAAGGAGATTAAGGGCTTGACCAGCACTGCATGCTATATTCTTATGGGTTTAACATGGATGTCGAGGTTAAGTCTGCTCTGAAAAAGAAAGCATGACCGATCCTGCTACTGTGCTGGGTCAGCGGATTAAAAGTTCGTTTGAAAAATCATTCAACTCCTCGTAATCACAAAAATATTCAAGAGCTAAGTAGTGTATGCAATACCGTATCAAAATAATACGCCATCGCACACTATTGGAATACATATGGCATGGGGGAATACGGCGTTGATGTGATATTCTTATTGGTGAGTGGTGTTTGACTCCAAAGGAAGTGCAATACACATTTCACAATAATAATTCGTTGAAATATTCTGCCTGTGGACCCTGACGAGATTCTTCTGGGATATTAAGTAAAGGAGCTAGGGTTGCTTTATCAATTGAATGCCAAGCTTTAATATCACACAAAGC
>JAFGEK010000135.1 GCA_016931625.1 Deltaproteobacteria bacterium
GAGCTTCTTGTGCCCATGCGTCGTTTTCAGACAAGGCCCAAGTTTGCCACAAACGATGAGCCACTTTATTAATCAGAGTATCGAGCCCGAAACCAGTTATTGCCGAAACAGCAATACCTCGGTTTGTTGCAATAAGCATAGCTTCACGATGCGGCAAAAGATCAGCTTTGTTATAAACAGTTATTCGCGTAATACCATCGAGTTGCAAATCATGTAAAACTTCAAGCACCACAGCAGATTTTGTTTCATGCATCGGGTCGGTAATATCTATTACATGCAAAAGCAAATCAGCATTTTCTAATTCCTCTAAAGTTGCACGAAAAGCACGCAAGAGATCTGCAGGTAAATCACGGATAAACCCAACGGTATCAGTAATTATAGCTTCACGTTCCGCCGGGAATCGTAATCTACGACTTGTGGGATCAAGTGTTGCAAATAATTGATTAGCAACTAATACATCACTACGCGTTAGCCGATTTAATAGTGTCGATTTCCCGGCATTAGTGTAGCCAACAATAGATACTGTTGGCAGTGCAGAACGTATTCGCAAACTGCGACGTAAACTGCGTGTTCGTGATATTTTATTTATCTCTCGTTCTAAACGATTAATGCGTTCGCGAGCACGACGTCGATTAATTTCCAGTTTGGTTTCACCTGGTCCACGTCCCCCGATACCGCCGGTTAAACGTGAAAGACCAGCATCAAGATCAGTAAGACGAGGCAAATTGTATTTCAGTTGTGCCAGTTCAACTTGCAGTTTACCATCACGGCTTTTTGCATGTTGGGCAAAAATATCTAATATTAGTTGGGTACGGTCGATAACCTTAAGTTCAGTTGTAGATGCAATGGCACGTGCTTGTGCAGGCGTCATGTTGTGATCAACAATAATCAACCCTGCATCAACATCAAGGCAACGCAAGACTACTTCTTCAAGTTTGCCTTTACCAACAATATATTTAGCATCTACTTGTCGTCGTAATTGAATCACCGTGTCTTCGATATGTACACCTGCGGTATTGGCCAGTTCACGAATTTCGGTAAGACGCCAATCAGCAGTATTTCGATCAGCATAAACCCCAACAATAACGGCGCGAATTTTATCTTTGCCTTTTTGCTGATGTCCACGAACTCTTGATATTTCTTCTTCAAGTGAAGCGATTAATTGTTTAAAATCAATATCAAGTTCATGAATGCTACGTGTTTTTGCTTTATGATATGGAATATCTGCATTAGAAGGTAAAAGATGAGCATACTCTAATTCGCCTGGTTCACCTGTTTCATTTACCTTTAACGTACAAACTAAATCTAAGCGTAATTTAGTGAGATCAGCAAAATCGTCATCATTTAGGCCACCCGCAAATACTGTGTGAATATGGCGCAACCCTCGCAAATGCCCCTGGCCTACGCGTTGTCTACCGATATCGGGCAAATAAATACGTTGCGGCTCACCAACAAATGTATATTCAATATGTCCTGAGCGATTGACTAAAACCCCAATTTCACGACCAACTTCATGTGCAATCCAGGCAAGATGACGAGCGAGTTCAATACCCAAAATTCGATTTGGAACAACTCGACGATGATACGTTCTTTCAAGCGCACGATGCTGACTTGGTTTTAAACCTACAATATTACCACTGATAGTCTTAATATTTCTCTCCTTTTACACATGATATCAGGCAAACATAACCATAGATTAATTATATCACTTCTGTTATTTATTTTTAATATTAAATAATAATATATCAATGACGAAGTATTCATCAAGCTAGCTATTATTTTTTTTTGTTTTTAATAACCTTGCAAATTCATCATCACTTAATTCTTGCAATTGTAATAGTTTCTTTGCTTCTTTAGGAGTTATTTTTTTTGAAGATGATATAGATGTTAAAGATGGTAATTGCTCAAACACTGTAGCTAAATGTTCAGACAGTGCCGCAATTGTATTATGAGTTAACAATATCCGATTTGATAATGAGCGATTTAACCATACCTCTAAAGCATTTAGCATTTCGTGAATACCTAAAGAATCTAATCCATAAATCGCAAATTTGTTTTCTATTTTAATCTGTTTAATTTCGATGTAACAATATTTCGCAAGCCAATTAATTAAAAACTTCTCTATCTGCTGAGCGCTAATCGTTTTTTCTTTATATACAGATGATAGTACTGTTACTTGTTCAGACAAGTGCATTGATAAACTCGATTGACTGTGCCACTCAAATATTTTTTCAAACTGATCTTCAATAAATTTTTGTTTAGCCAAGTAGTGTTGCACCTTGCCACTAGAAGTTTTCGGTATTTGCTCCGCCGCTATAAATACAATCGTATCAATGGCAATAGTGTGTTCAAAGAGTATTGCTTGATAAATATTTTCGCATAACTGTAAAATATTAAATTGCTTATTATTTTCTTGGCATACATTATCTATAATTTCTTTAGTACCTCTATCTTTAGAATAATTCTCGGGAATGTATAATTGTTGCGATCGTGATGGCACTACAAGTACGATTACGCTTTCATGGTCATTTTTATCAATCGAAAAAACTACAACTTGCGCACAGCCATAGTTTGAATAGTGACTTAATACTGTATACTCGATATCTTGTGGATAATAATTTACCCCTCGTACAACAATTAGATCCTTTAACCGCCCCACAACAAAAAGCTTGCCATTTTTTATAAAACCCAAATCTCCAGTGCGTAAAAAGATACCATCTATTTTATTTTGCCTGTTAACTATATTTGATGACTCTTTTGGTAATGACACATCAAACACTTCGTTTGTCGCAATTGCATTATTAAAATAACCTTTTGCGACATTTAAACCGCTTACCCAAATTTCACCTATTTCTTCATCATCGCATATATTTTGGTCATCTTGATTAACAATAATTAGCTTTTCATCATGCCATGCTTGACCACAGCTAACGATCGAAGAATCTGTCTGTTTAAAATTTGTATCTGATTGATTTATTTTTGCTGTTTTTAGTTGCGTTAAAGAAACATCATTTGCTGAATTTTGTACTTCTTCGCCGCTGACAAAAAGTGTTGCCTCCGCCAAACCATAACAGGGATAAAAAGATGAATACCTAAATCCACAAGTAGAAAATTTGTCGGCAAACCGTTGCATAGTCTGTCGACGTACAATTTCAGCGCCATTAAATGCAACTTGCCAGCTACTGAGATCTAAATCGTTCAATTCATCTTTACTAATACGCGTAGTACATAAATCATAGGCAAAGTTTGGTCCACCGCTGGTCGTAGCACGATAGCGAGTTATACATTTTAGCCATAATGTTGGATTTTTTAAAAATGATTCAGGGGCTAATAAAATACACTGCGCCCCCAGATAACCTGGCTGCAACATGCAGCCAATCAACCCCATATCATGATATAAGGGTAACCAGCTTACCACTACGGTTTTTTCATTATGTCTAAATGCTTCAGCAATCATCTGCTGGTTTGCAATCAGATTTCCATGAGTAAGCATTACTCCCTTAGGCTCATTTGTCGATCCAGAAGTATATTGCAACATAGCAAGAGTATTTTCATTACCCACCAATGACTCATTTATATTTATCGTATAATCAGTAATATTTCTATCAGTGGCGATAATCAAATTATGCGATAAAAATTCTTTAGGTAATTGTGTTTTGCTAAACTCAAGCATTTCTGCTGTGGTTAAAATTATACTTGGTGCTGAATCACTTATTATTGTCTTAAGCCGAGCTAAAGTTAATTGTAATCGACGTGGTTCAGGTGGAAACGTGGGTACTGCAATAACATTGCAAGCAAGACAAGCCCAAAAAGCGACAATAAAATCAAGACCGGCGGGATAGATAAGCACCGCACGTTGATTAGGTTTTACATACTTACTTATCCATCCTGCAGTTATTAGTACTCGTTGATATAATTCTTGATAGGTAAGTTTATCAGTTTCTTCACCATTACCAGATATAAACCGGTATGAAACATGATCTGGTTTATCATTGCTATGACGTCTAAGTATCTCAGCAAGGTTCATTATAACACCTGATGGATACTTCTATTTTCTTTTTTAAATAGTAAAACCTTAAGCAAGTTTATCTACCTATTCACTCATCCCTTATAGGCAGTTAGACATTAAATTGTATCTAATCATCTTCTTCAGAGTTACCTTCACCTTCACTTACTTCTTCACCTTCACTTACTTCTTCGCCTTCACTTACTTCTTCGCTTTCACTTACTTCTTCGCTTTCACTTACTTCTTCGCCCTCACTTACTTCTTCGCCCTCACTTACTTCTTCGCCCTCACTTACTTCTTCGCCCTCACCCGCTTCTTCACTAACCACCGCTTGTTTACCTTCGAGGAGAGCAAGCATTATAATAGACATCATTACTACAAACGTGTCGGTCATTTCAGCTATGTTTTGAGCTACCGAATCTTCACCCTCTGGTTGAAGTATAGGTGCATTATCGACTGCCTCCATAGCCAAAAATATTTGTTGACTAAATGAAGTACCAAAAGTGGTCATTTGCACCGCCATATTGTGCGCTTGTTCGGGAGTATATCCTAGCGCTTCAAGTTTATTTTCTAAACGTGGCTGTGCTATACATGCTGGACCCTGTGCTGCATTAATAAGTTCAGCTGCTTGAGCAGCGCGTGCTTCTTCAGCTTGTCGTTCGGCTTCAGCACGTTCTTCTGCTGCTTGAATAAGTTCTTCTGCTGCATCATTGTCAATTACACCAAATGCAATTAATAGTTTGGCCATCATGATTGACATGTCAGAATTATCAGAACCAAAATCAATGTTCATATTTGTCAATATTGTATCTATATCTTGAATGGTAACTTCAGCTTGTTCGGTATCACAGTCTGTCGAACCTTCAACTATTGGTTCTTCCGGGGTAGCAGTATTATTTTGAACGTTTTCATTATCAGTATTAATAGAATCAGGGCTAGTGTCAGAAGAGCGCGCCTTTTGAACATTACCAGCCTTGGTTGGAGTAACAATGTTAACATCGCTATTGATTAATTGAGTATTGTTAAACTGCGAAGTACGATTAATGTTAGTCATAATAAACC
>JAFGEK010000136.1 GCA_016931625.1 Deltaproteobacteria bacterium
AGGCGAATCATCTACTCGCCATTGAGCTTTACGAACGGTTTTTTCATAAGTTAGCACTTCGGCTTTTTGCATTTGATTGGCGAGACGGTCAGCAATACGTTTTAATCCGATAAAGCGAAAAAATGCCGATATCGGGGTATCGGTAATCATGTTTTCGCATTGCCATATCGGTCGAAATTTTTTATCCCATTGTTTTTCAAGCTGGCCGTGGGGGTTCTGATTGCTATAAACAGTAGCGCCCCAATCATTAATACTAGGTAATTGATTAATCGATTTTTTAATAAGTAAGACAGTACATTGATGCGAAGTTAAAGATGATTTGCCTTTTCTATCTATATAATTAAAATCACATACACTACTCATGGTGGCGCCATTTTCAAGTTTTTTATAGTAACTTTTAAGCCTTTTGTTGATGTCTTGCTTTATTGCCGGTGCTTTAGGTCCGATTATGTCTTTTACGTGTTTCTCAAAAAAACGTACCATCAGGGGATCATTAAACTCGAAATTATTTGTTTTAAGCGGTTGCGTTTTCTGGTTTTTATTTGCTTTTTTTCTATGGTCTAGGTGTAGTTTTTTTAAGTCACTATAAAGTTGGGAGAGATTTTCTTTACTAAAACCATCGTGTAAATAGGTGTCCCACAAGGCTTTAAAATACTCGGGCTCGTGGTTGACCACTTTGTCTACATCATTGTTAATAGTTGTGTAAGTCGCAGCTTCATCAAAATGTGCCGGATTAGATAAGGGATAACGTGAAGTTCTATCTTCATAATTTTGGTAAGCTGCGCGTACTTCACGGTCAAAAAACACGATGTCGTAATCAGATGGGATTTTGTTATATTTGGCTTTGATAAAGTCAAAGCAATCTTTATCAAATTTATAGTCAGGCTGATGTTGTTTTGCCGTTTTTGCTTTACGATGCTTTTGTTTTTTTTTGATTGACAAAGCGTCATTAAGGCGTCTGACATCATCATCATTATTTATAAAAAAATCAGATGAAACATCACGCCAAGTTTCTTTTAAATTATCAAGCTTGGAAGTTTTAGCCATTATCAGACTCGCGAATTTTTAATTAGGTTATCGCAGAAATAGCTAAATAAGTTGCTAATTTATTTTAGTTATTATGGTATTAATAGTTTATTAATTAATAAATAAACTATTACTTTAAATGATGCTACCAATAATATAGAAACAATTAAGGCAATACAGATTATAATATTATAAGAATGATATTTAAGCGACTCTTTGCTGGGCAAAGAGATACAAATAGCAGATTAATATGGTTGTCAGTATAGGAGAGTTTTATGTTGCTTAAAGCACGGTTGAAAAAGTTTCTGTGTGTATATAGCGTTATCCAATTGCTTAATATTTTAGTTCAAAAAAATGCATATGCTACTCAAGCGGTATCAGCTAATGCAGGTGCGCTATCAAAAGTCGATAAAATTTTTGTTTATCATCAGCCAAATAGCCACAATTGTATTGATTTACTTTCACCTGAATGTACATCTGCAGACTTTATTAATGATTTACCTATTAGCGATATATGGCCGACAATACCTCTGCAATGTTCAGCAATTATAAACCCAATAAATAAACTTTTAAGGTGAAAGAATACGGTTAGTTTTTTCATTATGATCAATTTGGTGTGTTTTTTAAATAATCATAAATTACATGACTCCTGGTAATAATGCTATTTTAAGTATACCATTAGCAATCCAACGAGTCGCACCTATGGGGGTAACTACTATGCATGCAGCGAATTTATTGCCGTAAGTTTTACGAAAAGCCTGCAAGCCAACTAGGGCACTTGGTTTTATGTCTTCACCCCATTTACATTCAAAAGCATAAAGTCGCCCTTCATGTTCAAGTACTAAGTCTACCTCGTGACCATATGGAGTACGCCAATGATAAAGGTTAGCGCCGTTTTGTACAGAATCTATTACAGCTTGTATCTCAAGACAGATCGTTGCTTTAAAAATAGCACCAAGGGATGGATTAGTTTGTAGTGTAGGGACGCGCTGTGTTTGCAATAAGTAGCATATAAGGCCAGTGTTAAAAAGCATTCCCTTTGCTCGCTTAGAAACACGCTTGATTAAGTTGCCGCTAAAAGGTGGTAACTCACGCCACAGATTTGCTCCCATTAACCAAGTTAGCCAACGTGTGGCTTGTTGGTGCAAAGAGATGTTTTAATGTTGTTGATTTGCCGGTTTGGCGTGCACCAACAAGTGCCACAAAAGGAAATTCTCTAATAGCCGCTTTAAGAATTTTCTCAATCAAACGCGCAAGATACATGCGACAAATTTAACGTCATGAGTTAAATTTATCGAGATTTATAATTGTTATGTAATTTCAGCATGATAGCGTAAAATAAATTGCTTAGAAATGCCAATTAAATCAGGACAGCTATTTTTGTGGTGTTTTGGTCTAATCTTGCGAGCGATTAGTCGTGTTGTCGCTATCGGTAGCAAAGGCATAACCGAAAGATAGCGAGATGACGATACCGCTATCAGTGGCAATACGCATTGCGGTTTTTTGCACCGAGTTGAAACTGCCGCTAACCACCTCAATATTCGAGTGTAAAAGCCAAGCATAGCCAGCATTAGCCATAAAGGTAAAACCGCCTTTGGTCATGTATTCGATGCCGGCAACACCTTGAATATACGGCGAGCCGCGTATTTTATACTCTACGGTGTTGTTATTAGAGGTAAGCTTCGCTTTTTTACCCATAGTGCCAAAGCCGTACAATATGCCCGTCCCGATAAAGGGTGTAAAATTGGAGGTGAACAGATTAGCGCGCGCCCGCAAGCCCACCTTGAAGCCGGTAGAAGCCAAGCCCAGTCCGCCGTCTAAGCAAAGATGCGGTAAAGGATAGTAAAAGACATTAGCGCCAAGACCAGATAAGCCGTTCCAGCCGAGTTCACCAGCAATGGCGAGCTGTCGCTCTTGACGCGGATCGGGCTCGGAGAATTTTCTTACCGGGAGCTCATTGGGAGCGTCGGCGGCGATTATCATGATAGTGGCTAAAGCAAGTAGCATCGATTACCTCATGAAAAATGGCATAATATTTTGATAGTGATAGCGAGATTATCCTTACGATGAAGCCATAAGCCATAAGCCTCAAGGCTCGAGTTTGACGCTTGTCTATTTGTAAATATTCTCTTCGTTTAGCACGAATTGCATCTACGTTTTGCATTTATCGTAGTAAATACATCATGATACACCTTATTGATGCTGTGGCAAGAGCGGCCAGCAATGCCTCAGTTGTTTTTGCAACAAACGGTACTCAAAGTCCTCGCCAGGGGATTATTGCGGATTATTGCCATCTGACACCAATGCAGATCACTTAAGCCAATATTTAAGCAAATTTAGCATGTTAGAGTTGCCCTAAGCTGAGCTTGCAACATCTCGCACACATTCAGTGGTAGGCTTTGATTGATGCAGTATTTGCAAATCATTTTAAGTAGCGAATCACTGCCGTATTTATCCTGCACTCTCATGACCTTACGTTTGCAAGACGTTTGTAAGCGCTTATGCTCGGGCAATAAGTAAATTGTACTGATTATATTTAGTTGATTTTTATTTTTAAAATGCTAGCAACATTTTTAGGTGATAGCGCTAAAAGGACCGCAGGTGGGACTCGCGAACGAAACGTCATACGCCAGTATGAAGTCAGTAACCTTCATCCGGTACTCACAGTCGTTGGCAATTGCTGCTCATGTCGAAGCCGTCTCGTGAAGATGAGCGAGCCTGCCAAGGGCCGTAGCGCGATCGTAACATTTTAATTATTTTGGGATATTTCTTAATTGACTGGCGTGGTGTCTGGCGACTGGCATGGGTGTTTGGCACTATTAAAGCACTATTAAAGGCTATTAAAGGCATGCTAACGAATTTCAACTATAATTATTTTTGAATAATAATCGGTAAAGGCGATTTGTGCTTGAAAGGAGTGCTTGCCTGATTGCAGCGGCCATCTGGTAGAGTATGGATAAGAGGCTACCTGATATAATTTACCATCAATATACCAGACTATTTCTGATTTAGATGAGTTAGACGGTAGCGGTTTGATATAAGCTTCTAAGGCGAGCGTAGATACATTAAGTGGAGATTCAGGATCTCTTATGATAGCCATATTAGGTTGTGGTGAAACTATGGCAATCTGTGGTCGAACAAGTTGTTGCGATGAGTTTTGCGGTTTTCTTAATCGTTCTAAGTATTGACGCGTTGATAACGGGGTAACGCCATTAGTTGATTGACGTAATTCTGATTTTTCAAACCAAGTATCATACTTTGCTGGTAAAACGACGGCATTTTTAAGTACAGTAAATTTAGTTGGTGTATTGAGGTTAGCAAGTTTGCCATTGCGTCGATCGATGGCGACTTTTATATGAGCATCACAATGTTCAACTGGTTCTTCACCGGGGCGAAACCATTCAAAAAAAGTTTTATCACAAGCATCTGTTGCTAGTTTACCGGTTAAACGACATAGCTTATATTTGTTATAACCAACAGGCGGCGCAAAGGACGAATCAGATAAGCCATCCATTTTATTTGGATGTAAGGCGGTTAAAATATCATGAACTAATACTGCTGCAGAAGTTGCTCCAGTTAATCCTTGCATTGGGTGATAATCAGGGTGACCAAGCCAAACAGCAACTAGGTATTTGTTTGACCAAGCAATGGTCCAGGCATCTCCGTAATTATTAGAGGTACCAGTTTTAAGAGCAACCGCAAAAGGATATTCCATCTTTGACATACGATGAAACGAAGGCAGTCGTGCCAAAGGATCAGCTAAAAACAAAGCTAACTGTTGTGCGGTTTGCTGAGATAATAATCGAGATGGTGCTTTAATAGGTTGAGTATTAAACCAACGTAAATCATGTAGCAGCCCATTATCAGCTAAAACCGTATAGGCGTGTGCCAAATTAATTAAGGTTACTGGCATAGTGCCAATAGCCAAGCCAAGGCCGTAATAATCAGCATTATATTTATTATCATGAAGCCCAAGTGAGCCTAAAAAAACGTAAGCTTCGTTGAGTTTAACCCGAGATAATAATTCAATCGCAGGAACGTTTCTTGAATTAGCCAGTGCCATACGCAAGGGTAGGGGGCCGAGAAAGTCATCATCAGCATTACCAACGCCATCACTAACGCGATGCAAATCATCTAAAATCGTTGCAGGTGTAACAACGCCACGCTCTAGTGCAAGAGCATAGATGAATGGTTTTAAGGTGCTGCCAGGTGATCGTAGTACTTTACTGTAATCAATAGCGCCAGCATGTTCTTGATTAAAGTATTCGCCAGATCCAACATGGGCGAGCACCGCAAAATTCTCTTTATCAACTACAAGCGCTGCAGCATTAGTAGCCCCGAATTTTGACCAAATTTGCAACCGATTTTGAATTTTATCGGTAACCATTTGTTGTATATCTAAATCAAGGCTGGTAATAACTAAGGGGTCAATTTTTTCAGATTCTATCAATGTATAATTAGATAATAATTCTTCTAAGTAGAATATGGAATGCATCGCGATATTAGGTCTAACATTGTGATGTAACACAGTTAAATCATCAATTTGGTGGTCACTGTTTGGTCATCAGCACCGGTAACCGTAGCTTCAATTACATAGGTTCTTGGTTGTGCTGTAGGTTCTATTGCCGGGTTTAGTGAAAGTTTGGCTGATCCATTTTCATCGGTGGTATCACTGCGCTCAAGTATACCGCTAGATTTAAATTGTTGTCTTCCCGAAAAACGTTCATCAGTAGAAAAGACGTAGCTTTTCTTTTCAATTGATTTCCATCGGTATGGGAACACGATAAATGGTTTCCCAATCAAAGCTACCATTTATTTCTAGTGTACTACCATTAGTAGAATAGCTTAAATTTTTAACTGCCGGAGAGAAACGTACTAAATTACGACCTTTAATCGGATCGATTGCTTCTGGTAGGGTAGAAAAATCGACAAAGACCGCCCGTTTTGTACTACCGCAATTTAATACTTGGTCTTTAGTTAAGCGTGAGCCACTAGGTGTAATCGGAAAACGATGTTGACCGCATCCCATTGCAGTAGCACGAAATGGTTTTGCGGTAGCGAAGTTAAGTTGCGAGAAAGATTCAGTAGCATCATCATCTAATGATAAACGTAGATGTACGATAGCTCGGGTAAGAAGGGGTATTGGGTGATGTAATTGTAAGATATAAGTGGCAGAGTCGTTACGGTTTTGTCGAGCTTTGGCTTTGATTTCGAAATCTTCTTTTTCTAACCAACGAGTGTTTTGTTCATCACCAAGTAAAGAACGTAACTCGATAGTTATCATGTTGCGTAAAGCAACAATATCTAACGGCTCGGGGAAGGTCATTGAAATAGATTCAACTTCTGGCAGCTCTTCAGCATTGTTTACGGGAATCGTATCATTAGGAACGGACATTAAAGTGGTGAGATGTGTTGTATTACCTTGAACCCGCCATGAAAAGCGAGTTAATGGTGGCCACGGCTCAGCCGGGCGAAACTGTAAGGTACGGCTATCAAGCCAAGTAAACGCGCCGGGGTGTCGTGGTGATACTTCAACAAATTTCGCCGGTGTATCTTCAGGTCCTGGTAATATTGGGCCAACAGCGCTAGTAAAAAATACGGTTACCGGATCCCAACGACGTAAAAAATGATCTGGAATAACTATGGTGCCTGAGCGGGCTTTTGGTCTTAGTAAAATAGTGTCATCAGCTTGACCGCTTTGCATAATGCTAATGAGAGTAACAACTACAGTGAGAATAATTGATATTAGCAATGCAACTTTGTGGCGCTTGATTTTTTGTATTATGACCTTCATCTTGCTTCTCCGCTAACGGCATGAGGTGAGATAGAGCGACCAGCTTGCTGTAAATATAGACGAATCACTTCATTAGGTGGACCAGTATTAGAAGGTGTTAAACCTGCAAGAGCTGGACGTACGCGATGTCAAAAGGCCTCCATCTGTGGGGTCAGAAGCGGTTAAATGCAAACCGAGGTGACCGGCAGAGTTACCGATTGGGTTAACCGTAATAAAATAATCACCAGCACGTAAATATTGTTGAATTAAAAAATTGCGCCCTTCACCACCACCTTGTTGTCTTATTAAAGAAGTTATAACTCTAGTGCGCAGAATGCCATTAGTTGCTAACAAACCACTAGTTTCTAAGCGGTAAATTCCAGGTTTTGTAACCTTGACGATAAAAGAGTGATATTCATTCATAACGTTTAAGATCAAAGAATATTGGTTTGCTGGTAGTTAACAGAGGATATTTAGGGATAGCTTTTAACGACGAATCTGGCAAAGGTGGCAAGGGGGATTTAGAAAGATTTTGTAACGGTATAAACTCTAATGAATATATTGTAGTTTCTGCTAGTTGATGCCGAATGCTAACGGTGTATTGGCCGGGTGACAGTTGCTGCTGTTTATCCCAAGTTTTGCCATCAATAGATGTTTCTAATAACGAACCATTTTCGGTGGTGGCGCTTAGAACGCCTTTTTCTTTAATTACAATCGGTACTTGCATTTGCTCATTTGGTTTTTGTGCCAAAGGCAATGCGTCAGTAAGATCGACGGGCAAAGGTCTGATAATAATACCAGCGGCTTGTTCGGGCTTTTGGTTTAGATAAATATAATATGAATGGTTGGGTGATAATGAGACCTGAGGAAATGTAACCGTGGCATTAACCCAAGCACTTTTTCTTTTTTCTTTTGATTTAAAGAATTCAGCAGCATTTTTAAAAGCTGAGGCTGGTGGTAACCCAAGTTCGATTATACCTTTTTGTATTGGACTTACGGTTAAGACATAATAACCAGGGTCTAAATCCCATATTGATTCATTGGTTTTAAAATTTGGGGTTTGGTAACCATGTGGTGGATAAAGCATGTATGGTTCGATTTTAAAATTAGCTTCTACACCTTTAGCGACGATGCGGTATTTACGATGGGTGCTACTGCTGGCGCGCAAGAAAATAGTTAAATCACCGAGAAGGTTAATATTGCAATGCCAATAAGGCTTTTGCTCTAAATCAATAACACGTGCATCAAGTGGTCTAATATGACCACGCTCTGAAGTATTCTCTACAATAAACGCAGTAGTATCAACCGAATCAATTGCATGTCCGGAATGTACGCTTGAGATCCAAAAATTACCGGGTGGTAGATAAGTTGAGTTCTGTCTAATAAATTGCTGCAACACATAAGATTGACCTTGATTTGCTTTTATTTGCACCAAATCAAAGCCATTATGTGAGCTGGCGTTTACTTCGGTCACGGGGGGAATAGATTTCTTAGTGATTTGTGACCAATTACCTGATGCAGAGAAAGGATTATTTTTAGAATAATTAGTAATAAGTAGGTTTGCTGTTTGCGCTTCAGGTAATTCGAGGCGGTAATAGTTGGTGGTGCCCGGTACCAGATAACGATCAATACCAAAAGGTGACATCACAAATCTTTTGCGGCCAGCACTAGCTAATTTGGGGATGCCAAAGCGTAAGTAAAATGGGTGAATTTTTGATTCTTCTGACCAGGGTATACTTGGGCCTCCATATGCCGTGATCAGATATAATCCAGGGTTAAGTTGAGTCGCGATGCGACAAGATATTAAAGGCTGACCTTCTTTAGGCGATAAGTGTACAATTTGAGGTGCTACATCTAAAAGCCAAGTACCTTCATGCCAAATACGCAAATCAGCAAGACTGCGGCCAGCAGCTTCTAGTTCGACATAGCGGGTTTCTTTAATTTCAAGCCAATAAGAGAGCTGTTGAAAATCGTGAAGCTCTTCGCTAATTAATTTGTATTCTATTAATTTCGGTGATTTTTTGCATGCAATTCTTTGAATTCATGAATTTTAATATTGGCTTTGCCATGAGCCTTGGGGTGCCCATGAGTAATCAATTTATAATCGCCATTTTCTAAAAATTCATCTAAACGACCGTTTTTTTGACCAGCGGCACCATAAATTTTTCCTGGGCCAGCCATACGATCGACCAATTGCAGACCAACACCCTGCTTGCTATTAGCAATAATGGCGTAGCGACCGAATTTAGCGATTTTAATGTTGATCGAATTCGTGTTGTTGGCAGGAACTTGGCTAGCAGTGGGGGCAGAGCCAGAGGCATGCAATAATTTAAATGAAAACAATGAAGAAATTGAAATTGTACAAACTGCACTAATAAACAGGACGATTTTTTTTCTTTTGGTCATTATTATTACTCTTGTTTTGGTTGGTCGTTTATAGCATAAAAAGAAACAGGTTCTTTCAATTTTTGTGTTTAATAAAAGGCAGAATGGATATTAAGATCTCTATCATTTATTTATAAATCATTATAGCGTTATCTTTTAATAATTTTTATAAACCAAATTCTCACTCGTATGTTAATAAATAATATTAGCTAACAAGATTAATAATCGCGCGCGGAGTTAAGTATGGGTCTTCCAACTGAGTCTGCAGGCTCAAGATCTCGGCCTGTTAATGACAATAGTATAATTAATTTTAGTGGCGATGATCCCAATTCTTTTACGGCTAAGCGGCTACCTGACGGAAAAATTGAATTTACCAATGTTAACGGGAAATCACTAATTAAAGTCGCTGAGTGCTGGCTTACCGAGATGTGCAAGAGTGAGGAATTTTGTCAAAAAGTCAAACAACGCGCCAAAATTGATTTAACCATAGCCGGTGCTCCACAAAAATACGCGCAAAACTTTGCTGTTTATATTTTACGTCATACCGATTTTGTAAAACTTTGCTCAGAAAAACCATTGACGATTGATGAAAATGCCAAAATTGATAGTCATACCATACTAATTTTACCATCAGCGGCGCAATATGTTGCTTTTACCCATAATAATGCACTTATTAGCGATAGATATGTTGATGTTTTTAACCGTGTAACTAAAGATAAAAATAGCGATACAGCTCAATTACTGCCAAGCAATACCGGCGAGCCTACTTACGCAAAATTCATTGTTCCTAAAACTATAGAAGAATGCCAAGAGCGTATTGAAAAATTGCAAACCGAGATGAATGATCTGCTTGAGCAGCAAAGGCTTGCCGAGCAAAATGGTTCTGCAACTGATTTAAATACAGCTCTTTTATTGCGAGATAAAAATCAAGAGTGGCAAAAACTTATGCGTTATTTGCCGACTTTTGGTTTAGGTATACCAGCAGATAAAGAAGCTATAGGTGATGAAGAGATTACCGCGAAGTTTGAAGAGGCGCAAAAACCAGAGTCTGATCTGACTGCGGCAGAAAAATACTGGTTGAATAATACAAAAGTTAAAAATTGGAATCTAGAGCTTACCAGAAAAACCAACAACAATTATAGCATTCAAAAACGCCTTGAACATTTAGGTGTACCAGTCGAGGATGTTAGGCGTTTTATTGTAACTTCTGAAGTTACCCCAGAATTAGCCAGAGTATGTGAGGCGGCAAAGTGTCAACCACAAAAATTTCATGGCATTGAACAACAAAACTTTCAAGATGCTGTTAAAGTCGCATTGTATCTTGATAATATTGCGCGTTATCGTGCTACGCTTGAAAGAAAAGAAGTTAATGCGAAAATAGCATTAGCTAAAACCACCCAAAAAGACGAAGTTAAAAAGAATACTCTGATAGAATTAAATCAAGAGCTAACCCGATGTAATAAACGTCTCGCTTCGCTTAATGCAATTCGCAAACAAGTACTAATTACATCCAATAGATATAACCGAGCATGGGAAGCTAGCGTTGCGCAAAGTTCGCGTGTTCACTTTAAACGAGCGGCTGACTTAACTGCCAAAGCGCATCAAACTAATAGTGATACTGAAAAACAAAAATTATTAGCGCGCGCAGAAAAAGAAAAAAAAATAGCTAATAAACAAGCTAATGCATTAGTTACTGGCTATCGCTATCAGGCTGATTTAGCGCAAAAAGCTGGTAATACTAATGCGGCTGATTCTTATCACTATAAATCTGCTGATATAAATTTTGGTGCCGCAGCCGGTGAAATTAATTATGCAGCTAATAATCAAAAGCCACTTAAACCAGAAGAAGTTAGCAATCTTAATGAAGCGCAAATAGATCTTGATGCGGTTAGCAAAAAAGATGCAAAATTTAATCAATATTCAGCGCGGCTTGAGCAAACCCGCGCTTGGGCCTCAGAAAGTTGGCTACTTGCTAATGGCTATAATGACGCTTTAAACAATAATGAACAGGCAGCACTAGATAACGCCCAAAAAGAGGCGGTTACTGATGCTTTAAAAGAAGCACATGACCAAGGTAAATCTTTAACTCCCGCGCAAGTAAAGTTAATCAGCCAAGCCGCTGAAATGAACGCAGCGCGCAAGTTTATTGATGATCGTCGCGCTGATAAGCTAAGTTATCTAACTACTGAGCAGCGTGAAGAAATTACTAAAGTATTAACGACTCGGGTTGCCGCTAACACCAAAGCTTTTGATTATCTTGATAAAGCTCTAGATCAGCTTAGTAGTCCCGATGAAAAAATATCACCTAAGCAACAACAGTTAAAAGTACAAGTAAGTGCCGAATGGTCTAAACAAGCAAGCGTGGTATTGCTTGAACGTGGTGATCTTGAACGCCACCAAAAGTATGATCGCAAAATAGAAGAAAGAGAGCAGATCCCTTTTAACCTAGAGGGGATGACGGTAGCGCAGCTAGAATCTGAAGTAGACATTGCTCGACGTAATTATGCTAAAGCTAAAACTGGAAATGGTAGTTGGTTAGAGACTGATAATTATTTTAGAAATATTCATATCGCCGCGTGCGGTCTCGATATTGCCGAAAAGAAGCTTGAAGTTGCTAAATTGATTGAACAGGGCAAGCTAACCCCAAATGCTTGGCGTGAGTATAATGCAATTATTAAAAATAACGAGCTAGAAATTGCCAAAATACAAACAGTGCAAGCAAAAGATGTATGGTGGGAAAGCGATCTTGATGAAAAGCGCATAGCACAAGTAAATAAACGTGAAGAGGCGGCTAATAGCCAAGCTGAACAGGCCGTTTATGATCTCGACCATCCCATAGAGAAAACCCCTGTTGGTAAGGCGAAACAGATTTGGTCTGATACCCGCGTTGCGGTACTTAATGGGGCTAAAACTCAAGTATCAGCTACTAGTACGATCAATAAGCCTGATGTCGCAGATTACATTTATAATAAACTAGACAAGGTACGTTCATGGGCCACTAACTCAATAGCCATATCATTAGATGATAAACGCACAGTATTATCATCAGTAAATCAAACCGAATATGCTCTTGATCAACATTACCAACTCGAAGAGCTAACTTCAACTAGTTATAAAAGCTATCTTGATTCGCGAGTTGATCAACGTAGACCTACAGTTTTGGCTTATGAAAAAGTTAACCAAACTATTGAATCAGGCATTAAGACTGATGAATTTATAGATATGGCTTTAATGGGGCCGAGTGCGCAACTAACTTATACACTCGGAGGCCCGGTTGAAACCAATGGTCCAGCGCAATGGTTTTTTGATACTAACAATGCTCGGCAACAACTCAATGTTAATAATGGCGCTCTAAATTTGCAAAAAGCTATTTTGGTCAAAGACCAAGACGATAGTAAACAAATAGATACGAAGCGAGATGATCTCAGACTACGTCGAGAAAAGCTTGCTAAAAAAATGGAGCAAACCGCTAAAGCCTTTGATGCCAATATTCCAACTGAAGTTGATCAGCAAAATTCACAACAAGTTATTGATGAGGCGCATGGTCTAAGCACTAAAATGCATGGCCGGGTTAGTGAAGTAGCAGCGGGCGTGGGTTTGCCGATTACCGTACAAAATGAACTAGCAGTTGGTAGCGATAAAGCTAGCAAGATAGTAGACGCCAATAAAAAAGCCACAGCTAGCAGTAATCTTGAAGCATCGGCTTGGCGTGCTTATGAGCAAGTTTATAAAACTGCTGCCAACGGTTGCGCAACCATAGATGAACACGGTAAAATCAAGTTGGCTTATACCTTTTATGATATAATAAATATAAGCCATACTGCTGAAAAATTGCATCAAACTGCACAAGATGACTATGCACAAGTTGCCAAAGAAGAGCAAACCGCAACTCTTGAGTTTGCCAAGCAACAAGCTACCTCTGCAAAAGCAATCACGGATAAACGCCGTAGTTTTTATGATGCTTGGTGTGAAGCATTTCGCAAATCAATAAAAACACGCGCTACTAATGCTAAACAGGCAGTAGATGAAGGTCAGCTTGATCTTGATATTTTATCAAGTGAATCAATTCATGTGTTAGGCAAGGTTTTAAGTGCCTATCAAAATGAAGAGTTGCTGTGGGATTTAAATGGTCAAAATTCGCAAGCTGCTTATACTAAAATAAATCATGCCAAAGAAGACTTATTAGTTGGCATTGGCAGACTTGAAGCTATGTATAACGCCGCAGTTACAAAAGGCGGTAATGCTGCTGGCGACGCTTTTATTGCAATGTTGCTAGCCAGCGTAGTAAAACGTGATGACGAAGCAGACTTTACCTCATTTCACCAAGCCAAAGAAGGTATCAATAGCTTAGGTCTAGTGCAATACACTGAAAATAAAATTGCTGATGAACAGCAAATTAAAGATGACGAACAGCGAGCGCTTGATGAAATCCCTTATTGGACACGTGTATTTGGCAATGACCATATTGTTGTCATGGGGCCAAGCCGCGGATCGCTGCTTGCGCAAACTATGATCGAATTGCGCAAAGACCCATATTTTACTAAAGTGGCGCAAGTAGGTGACTGGGGTGATTTAGGGGCTAGCGCCCAAATGGCTTTGTCATATCAAGGCATGCCATTTTTGATGAAACTCGGCGCCGAAGAACATCAAGAAAATATTCAATTTTTTCAAGAAAATATGAAGGCGATAATGTTAACCCAAGAAGCTTTTGTGCTTCTTGGATCAATTGCATTGCCGATGGCCGCACCTGTAGCAATTGGTGGCGAAGCTGCTGAAGTTACTACCATAACTACACGGATAATGGCGCTCATTGAGCGTTCAAATTCATTACGTACAGTACTTAATCTGAGCAATGCTGCCGCAAAAGCAAGAGTGCTTACTGCTGTTCGTTTTTTAGTTGGTGTTGGTCAGATGTACACCGTAACTAAGGCCCAGCAAGTGGTAGTTGAATTGCTTTCGCCTATTTTGGGCGAAAATAGTGATGCCTTAAAAATTGCCGCATCATTAATGCAATTTGTCCAAGTAGGTACTACTGCGCGTATTGCCTCTGCTTCGCGTGGCACCATGGTTAAACAATTTTTAACCGGTGCTGCTATTCCAGGTGCCGACTTTTTAATTCGCAATTTTATTATCAGTAGAATGCGTGATCCGCAAAAAGCCGAATGGGCTAATAAACTGATGGATTACGCCATGCTTATAGCACCTTCGTTGCAAAGCGAAGCAATGCATGCACACGCTGCTAAAAATCAAGCTAAAGAAACGATTAGCAAACTAACACCTGAACAGATGGCAAAAATGACCGCTGAAGGTGTATTAGGTAAAGGTCAAGCGGCAGAGGTGCTACAAAAGCAGCTTGAAAGTTATTTTAAACTACATGATAACAATCCCTATCCAAGCCGTGAAGAATTTGAAAATAATTTTTCGGCGTTCACTAAAAGTATTGAAACCTATAATGCTTCGCTGCAAGACAGTAAAGCGCGCATTCCTTTCGAATTAGTTGCAAGTATACGAGGGATGCAAGCGGCAGACTGGGCATTTTCTTATGCGGCAAAGCAAAACGGTATTGATCTTGAATCAAAAAAAATTACTGCTGCTGATATAGACAAAATTGAACAAAATGCCAAAGACGAACTGAAGAATCTAAAGCCACCAATCGAAAACAGTGAAATCGATACCTTTGTAAAACTACGTTTAGCACCGATGTACGCAAAACAATTATCCGAACTACCTAAAGATAAGCCGATGACAGCTAACCAAGAGCTAGCGGCACAAAAGCTAGTTGATATGTTTGTTGAGGCGGGCAGTGCGAGCGGTATAAATGCACTTGCAGGTTGGTCAGCGCTAGCCAAGCAAGTTGGCTTGCATGACCAAGCCGCTGAAGTTTTTGCGTTATGGGCGACTGATCGACAATACGCCAAGCAACTAGTCAATGGTGCTATGAGTAAAGATACTAAAATTAATACCGAAACAATGCGCGATATTCAATTGGCAATTACAAAAGCTGATAATGCAAAATCAACCGCAGAGTTGATGGCAGTTTATCGAGGTGAAAAAGAAATACCTGCTGAATATCGCGAAGCGTTAGCTAATGAGGCGGCCTGCAATTTTATTACTGATCGTTTTGTTACGAAACTTGGTGAAGCAGAAGCTGCAACTTTAAATCCTGAAGCTAAATCGACCAGCGATGCAACGAAATTGCGGCAAACGGCATTAGCAGAATTTGCCAATGAGTTTGTCACCTTAAAACTACCAGATGAACGACGTAATGCTGTTGTACGTAACGTAATGATGCGTTTTGCTAGTATTGCTGCTAAAGAAGGCAAGACACCAGCACAATGTGCTGATATTTATCGCCAAACTTTAAATGAAGTTGCAAGTAAACTAAACCTAGCTCAGCAATCGGCCATTGAAAACATAGTTGGTGATTATGGGGCAATTCGTTTCTATGTAGACTATCAACAGCAGCTTACTAAAGGGGAAAAATATACCCAGCAAGATATAGCTGCAATACTTACAAAAGATTATGGTGTAAATGCTGATGTTGCGCAAATAAAAGCAGCTGACCTTTTTAAACATTTAGAACAAATCGATCAAGCAAGCAATCAAGTAGCACAAACAATCAAAGTAAATGAAGCATTAGATAATGTTACTGCCGCAAAAGCAGAGCCAACTAACAATAAAGAATCTTCAAACTTACCAGCAACTATATTAATACCAGCTTCTAAAGGTAATAAGTCAAAATCACAAAAATTTGAGCCATTGGCTGGTTATCATATTGAAACTATTAGCCAAGATGGTAAGGTTAAAGTATTTAAGTTTGAAAATGGCAAATATACTAGTCATACTTTTGATGTTAGCGAACTTGTCGAGACTAACCCTAAGCGAGTTATCGGCATTAAAGTAAAAATAGATGGCATTGAGTATATTGTTAGTGAGCATGATGGCGTAAAATTTATCCTTAAAGATAATACTGGCAAAGAGATAATATTAAATGCAGCTGAACTTTGTGCAAACAATAAAGAAGCCATTAGTGCTCATTTTGCCTCGGTTCGTACAAATTCAACTAAAAATGGAAATGATATCGGCAATGGGTCACAGTTACCATCTTTCGAAATTACTAAATTGGCTAAAGAGCGACTCAATAAATATGTCGATAAAAAAGAGCTAGATAAGAAATTTACTAGTGATGAAGCGACTAAAATCAAAATCGAAGAACGTTATAAGAAGGCGATAGAATTTATTTCGCAAAGTGACATACAAAAATCTATTGATAATGTTTTTATGGGCATGGAAAAATTACCTCCGCAAGTGCGTAAGAGTTTGCGCGAGCATATAGAGTATAACGCTTTAGAACAGCATTTTGATAATCCCGAACAATACGTTAGTCACGGCTTTGACCATTCGCTTAATGTCATGCGGCAGTTAGAGAAAGCACTACAGAATAATCCTCATATCATTAGAACCATGAGCGAAAAGTACGGCTTAAGCGATAATGAAAGCCTGATGATGATGCGATTAGTCGCAATTTATCATGACTTTGGTTATCCAGCCGTTGGTAATTTAGGTAAAGCCTTGCATGCTATAAGCGGCGCTGAAATCGCAGCATCACCAGAGTTTGTGGCAATAATGAAGAAAGCCATTAGTTCTAAAACTGCGAAGTTTGATGAGCTAATGTTCGATTTTAAAAATGCGATTTTATATCACTCTGCAGATAAGGTTGAAGTATATCGCGACGCGAAAATAATAATGGCTCATGGTGAGTTTATTGTTAACGTTGATGATATCGTTCACGTTTATAATACATTAGTGCGCGAAAAAGGTGATTCAAAAGTACAAATATATTGCAATAAAGAAACAGAAGTTAAAATAAAAGAACAATTGGCTAAAGTAACTGTTAATAAAAATGATGGTACAAAACAAAATATTAAACTTGAAAATTTCGAATTTCTGGGTGAGCAAGCTGGTCATATGACTAGTGAAGGTAAATTCAAAGGGCGCAAGGCTGACCTGGCTAAAAAAGATGATGGTATATTGGGTATAGAATATCGCGAAGTTAGTATAATGAGCGATCCGATGAATTATATGATCCGTTTGGCTGACAATCTTGATATGAGTGCAACGCGATTTTCAGAGATTCAGCGCTCTGCTGCATTTCAAGAGATTTATCGTCGCTTTGGTCCGATGGCGGGGCAAAATCCGCCGACCGGTTGGTTATTGGCGGATTTAGGGCGAATTGAAAAGGCCGAAAGTAAGTTAAGCAAACAAAAAGATAAATTAGAAAAAGAGCAAAAAGAACTTAGAAGCAGTCAGTTATCAACGAAAATAAAACCTGATGAGCGAAAAGTAATTACCGATCGTTTAGCGGCAATAGTAGTTGAGCTAAAACAATTAGAGATTAGCTTCAAGGATAATGATCGAAAATGGGCTGAGGTTATACAAAAACGCGAATATACTCAACTTGTTAAAGATTTTAAAATTAATACTGAGGGTACTCAAAGTAAGCAGTCAGTTGTTGAAGATTATAAGACTAAACTTATACAAGATATTTTAACAGAACCAAGTTATCAGTCAGAGTTAAAACGTTTTAGCGCTGAGCAATTTCTTAAAATTGGAATGAGTGCTAATGACGAGTCGATACGACATTTTGGTGGTTGCGAAAGTGTCAAAGATGTTGAGCTGCGCGATGCTGGTGAAAAGCTTGTAATAACTGTTGATGATAAGTTGTTTGCTAATTTAAATGCAACGCAAGTAAAGGAAGAGACGCGAGATAATACCGGTGAATCCAGAGAAGTCTCGGTAGGTATAGGTGAATATCAAATCTGGCGTGCTTATGAGGCTTATCGTAGTCTAAAAAATAATGAAGGCAAAAACACCACCATTACTGTAGTTAGCACTACCGGCAAAGTAATTATTGCTGATTTTGCTAAATATTTTGAAGCGAAAAATCAATAATTAAGGAGAGAGCATGGGTCCGATTTTAGATAAAATTGCCGCTGAAATGGATGAACAATACCGACTACATCCAGAGCTAAAAATAAAAGTGCAAGAAGAACGGGCCAAACAAGAACATGAATTATTTTTAGAAACTGGTGATGGCAAACTTTTTACCTACATTGAAAAAAAAGCCACCGCTTTTGGTGTTAAAGCCAGCTATTATTGTGGTAAGTATGGATATATGGAATTTACTTTTGGTGATGAAACTATACCCAGATATTTGCACATTGAACATGGAATAGCGGTTGATTATACGCGGATACTCGATTTGCAACGACCATGGTGGCGAGAGGCTTTGTTAGATTTTTATTATAAAGGAAAACTTGAGCATATTGGTTTAATCACACCATCGGTATTTGAAGCAATTTGTTGGTATGCTAATAAAGAAACAGCAACTAAGTTTCGTCTTGATAATTTGCTTAAAGCTGCAGGCAAAAGCGCTAATGGTTATGAGGACGAATACAAAGAAGCTGAAATGTATGCGCCACTAGAGGCAGTTGCCCAGCAAAAATTAATGAAAGCATTAGTAGATTTTTGGCAGCCAATAGTTGCGCCAGATTTTATTATAGATTTTAGCAACGGTGGCGGTGAATTTCATCGCAAAGTACGTCTGCGTCCGCAAAACCAAACCGCGCTAATGGCGATGATAGAAGGTAAAGAGTCAGCTAAAGCCGCAGTACAAAAAATTATCGACAACTATGATGCGTTAGTAAAGTATTTGCAAAATTTGCCTAATTAAAGAGCATTGATTTCTGCTAGCATCTCCTTAATCATCCCAGCATGAGACAATAAATTGCAAAAAAAAATTTGACAATACAACTCATAAAGTGTACTAAACAGATAGGATAACTAGGTTAAGCGGGAGGTCAACTCATGCGTTTAACTACACGTAGCGAATACGCTTTATTGGCGTTAATTTATTTGGCCCGCAATGATGGGATTGAATATATAACATCAGAGACGATTTCTAAAGCTCAAGCAATCCCGTTGGCATATCTTGAACATATTTTAAGAGCTCTAAAGCAAGCGCGATTTCTCACTAGTTATAAAGGACAACATGGTGGGTTTCGTTTGGCTCGATCTGCAGATGAAATTTCTATCGCAGAAGTAATCCGTCTGTTTGATGGTGCACTTGCACCAACACAATCGGTGAGTGAGTATTTTTATGAAGAAACACCTATTCAAAAAGAGGACAAAATGATCGAACTTTTTAAAGGCATTCGTGATTATGTCGCAAATAAATTAGAAGAAACCACTATTGCCGAGGTTATTTAAAAAAATGCTATAACAAAAAAAAATTAGAAGTTAACATTTTTTTATATGTTAATACGACTAAACCAATCGACTAAGGCGACAAACATGATTGAAAAGATAACAATTTTTGGTGGAATTAGTACGAATGGTATGTCTGATTTAGTTGAACGTATTAATCTTAAAATGGGCGATGTTGTTAGTATTGTTGGACCAACAGGCTCAGGTAAGACGACATTAATAAATGATATTGAGCTTTTTGCTAATGGCAATACACCATCAGGAAGACGGGTGTTATTCAACGATACACCAGCACCATTAGAATATCGTGATGATCCTTCTAAAAATCCTGTTGCCTTAATAACTCAGCATACGACTTTTCTTTCTGATATGCCGGTCAATTCATTTCTTACCACTCACGCTAAGATTCGTGGTGGCAGTCCAAGCGAGATCAATAGTTTAGTTGAAGAAACCATCTCATTTGCGAACGAACTTACTGGCGAACCACTATCAGCAAAATCGCGAATGACTGAACTCTCTGGCGGTCAAACAAGAGCCTTACTTATTGTGGTGAGGTTATGGATGTTGATCAACGTACAGGTGTTATTAATTGGTGTGTAACCGGGCCTTTAACACCGAGACAACATGGATATAAAGATATCGGCTACTATATAGCAGAAGCTTACGAAGGACTTGTACAAATAAGTCGTGTTGAACTTAAGATCGGTATGCGTTATTTTTTTCAACCTGACATGTGTATGCTACAATGGCGTCATTCAGGTTTAGTAAATTATCTCAATCGCACAGCTAACCAAGTACAAATTCGGCTTGAGGGATTATGGATTGGTTAGCCCTCAATTTAAAGTGCCTCAAGCACCGTTAATTTTGCACCGTTAATTTTGGTGGCTATAATAAAAAGAGTGACTTATAAAAATACAAGTGCCATAACTAAAATTTAAAATTGCCAAAGTAAGTATCACTGCGTTTTAATTAACGCCTAAAAGGGATTTGTATTGTGATCGCATGGGATTACCCAGCCTTTATTATTGCCGCAGTAGTTGTAGCTTTACTGATAACTTACGGTTTATTGCGAGCTACCAGAAAAGCGCAAAAACCAATCTATGTTTGCAATATCTGCGGTCGTCGCCATAATGCTGTAGGTGCATATGAATGGCGCTATTGTCCTTATTGTGGTGCACCACGTGATGCAAAAACTACCGCTGATTTACCAAGGTATTAAAGGGAATATAAATTACTGGCCATTAAGTTGTTAAAACATCGTCATTAAGGCTTGACCTTCACTGATAGTAATGTTCGAAAACATATTATGAAATTAACACTGCGTATTGTTGCCTTAGTTTTATTATCACTGGCTTTTATAGCGGTATTAGGTGCCAGAAGTTCTTTCTCTAACACGGCAATTGCAGATTATATACCTTCTGCAATTTATGAATTAAAACTTGGTGGTGTTTTATTATGGCGATGGCTGGGCTTAATTTTAGCTATATCAACTGCAATTTTTTTTGGCGTCGTACTTGCGCGAATTCTACATGCCATTGCTGCGTGGTTGACAAAGCAAACTAAGTTTTCTTGGGATGATGAACTTTTAGTGATTTTATTTGGGCCAGTACGCTTATTACTCGCGATTGGTACCTTTGCAATTTTCGTTCGTTGGCTGCAATTTGGCCCGCAGACAGCGCCGATCATCGACCAGTGGCTGCGCGTTTTCACTATTGCAGGTTTAACTTGGGCGGTTTTATGTGTACTTGGTTTTATCTCGCGTTTGTTGGCTGCGCGTTTTAGTCGTGATGGTTCGGGAGCTCAAATACAAGCTCGTGGGGTAATTACCCAAACTCTCGTGCTTAAGCGCGTTCTTGGGGTAGTTATAGTATTTTTGGGTGTGACCCTTATGTTATTGCAATTTGATGGTATGAAAGTAATAGGTACTTCGTTGTTAGCTTCTGCAGGTGTTGCAGGTTTAGTACTTGGTTTAGCGGCACAGCGTTCAATTGGTATGCTATTAGCCGGTATTCAAATCTCGTTTACCCAACCCCTTCGCGTTGGTGATGTTGTAATCATGGAAAACGAATGGGGTACTATTGAAGAGATTACGCTTACCTATGTGGTAGTAAAAATTTGGGATCTGCGACGCTTAGTTATGCCGATAACGGCTATTTTAGAAAAGCCATTTCAAAATTGGACTCGTTCAAGCGCAAATATTCTCGGTACCGTTTATTTTCATGCTGATTATACTGTTGATGTTGATGCTCTACGTAGCGAACTTGAACGTTATGTAAAAACCAGAGATGAGTGGGATAAAGTAGCTATAGGATTAGTGGTTACCAATGCCACGGCCCAGACGCTTGAATTACGAGCGCTGGTATCTTCTGAAAATGCCAGCAAGAATTGGGATTTGCGCTGCGCGGTGCGCGAACATATGATTAAGTTTTTACAACAATATAATGAAGGTAAAGCATTGCCTCGCACTCGTATAGAATTACTGCAAAATAACTAGCATATATCATTGCGATTTTAGACTATGGCAATTTGGTTTTATGCGATTCGGCATTAATTTATGTCATTACATTTGTATTGACAATATCCATTATGTCAGCGACTATATTATTTATGCAGCACGAAAATAAATCGACATATTTGCAACTACGAGTGTCGCAATCAGAAAAACGTATGATTCAGCGCCAGGCAAAAAATGCGAAAATGACCGTAAGCCAATGGGTACTTGCGCGAATTGACCCTATTCTGCGTCAAGAAATACAAAAATTATGTATTTCTATAGGATTATCGTCGCAACCATCATATTTGTTAGCTGAGTTGAATGATTTGCTAAGTCGTATGCAACGCCCTGAATTTGAGCGAGTGTTCGCTGATATTATGCGCTTACCAAAATCTGAAATATTGCAAAATCAAATCGCTGCGATGATTGAGCTTACTGCACATCGTTTACATGCTATAACCCCTCAATGGGTATGTAATATTCCTCCTCTTACAACGCCAGTATTTGCTACTAAACTTAAAAATCTTCGTTTGCATTTATTACTGCATAGTCCGCCGCCATTTAAAAAACGTAATATTTTTGTAGATGCAAGCATAGGTGAACGTATTTAAAATGCTTACCAAAGATGCAATACTGAAATTATTCAATTCGCTTAACGAAGAGCTTGCCAGACAAGATATTAAAGGTGAAATATATTTAGTGGGTGGCGCAGTAATGACTTTAGTATTTGATGCTCGTGCATCCACTCGCGATATTGATGCTCTATTTTTGCCGGCGACAACTATACGCAACGTAGCTTTTAAAATCGCATCTAAGCATAGCATTGATATAAATTGGCTTAATGATGCAGTTAAAGGTTTCATGAGTGAATGCGGCGAATTTAATGAATATCTCGAACTTTCTCACTTGCGCCTCTATACAGCACTGCCCGAATATCTTCTAGCTATGAAATGTTTAAGCATGCGTCTTGGCCCTGAGTTTCATGACGAAGCTGATATTCGTTATCTATTACGTTTTTTAAATATTGAAAAATATGAAGAAGCTCTTGCAATCATCAGCCGTTATTTCCCCCTAGAGCGTTTTATGCAAAAAAGCCTTTATGCTCTCGAAGAGATATTAATATAAAAGTAAAAAATAAGCTAATACCATGATATTATTAGCATTATTGAGAACAATCTGCTGATATTTATCGTGGCGCTTATAAATGTCTTATAAAATGTCTTATAAAATATTGACATTATTGATTGATTAATGCATTAATCAATCAATAGGGGCTGGTTATATGTCTCGTGTTATTAAAGCAACTGATGCACGTATTGGTTTTGGCAAACTTATGAATCGTGTGGTTAACGATGATGAGCCTGTTATTGTCGAACGCTCTGGTGAACCTCAGGTTGTCATTATGTCTATTCGCAACTATGAAGCGCTAGTTGCCGCTTCAGGCAAAAAAAATGATTTGGCTATTCTTGATCGGGTGTTGACTGTCACGAGACGGATCTTTGCTAATAAAGCGATAGTCAAAGACAAGCCTGAAGACATTTTACGACAAGTAAGAGAGGCTCGTGATGTCCAAATGGATATGCGCTGATGCTAGTTATATATTACGTTTGCTTTTAGGTGGTACTGAAAGTGAACTAGCGGCAGAGTATTGGCGTAATTGGATTAACCAAGGATATACAATAACTGCACCTACTTTACTTTATTATGAAATCACTAATGTTTTATTTCGTTATCATCAATTAGGGCAACTTGATCTTCAAGATACACAACAATTGCATGCAGCAGCTCTAGAGCTACCTATAGTGCTACAAGGCGATGCAGATTTGCATCGTGCGGCAATAACCATAGCTGCTGAATTTAATTTATCAGCAAGTTATGATGCCCATTATCTGGCAATAGCTCAACGATTAAAATGTGAGTTGTGGACTGCTGATCGTAAACTAGTAAATCAAGTTTCATCTCGTTTCGTGGAGCTTAAACTTTTTGAAGCTTAGCGAAGCTTAGCTGGAAGTTTAGCCGCAGCACTAGTGCCAGACGGCGTTACTATGTCAGCTCTGGATATCACGCGGCCTGCAAAAACTGGCAATATAATGGAGGTAAATCATTGCGTCCCATTCATGTCGAGTTATCGCAAAATATTTCCGACATTTATTCGATAATACCGATGCCATCAGTTAAAACTATTGGGCTAAAGCCAAGTTATTAATTGATCAAGTTACGGATGGCTAAAAAATATAAATCAATAAGCCAATCAATAAGTCTATTGATGTTTCTAGTAGAAAAATCTACAATAATGTAGAAGTGTAGCAAAGGACGATGATTGTAATGTCTAATATTCAAGTTTCAGCAATGATTTCAAGAGAAACTAAGAAACGTTTAGAGCAATACGTGCGGGCTCACGGTCTTAAGAAGGGCTATGTTATTGAGACAGCATTATTACACCATATCTCAGCTTTAGAATCATTACCAACGAGCGTTTTAGTCCCTTCGAGGTTGGTGGTTTCGCAAAAAACTGGGGTAGAGATAATCAATCGTATTAATAAACCAGGTAATCCCACTGCCGCCATGAAGAAATTATTCGACAAAAAGCACAATAGGTAAACAACATGGCTGGTGTTATCGAGGTCAGGCTTCTTCGCGCATCTGACGAACGTTCTAATTTCGAATCCGGCAACATTGAACTAGACCATTTTTTTCGTAAATTCGCTGGTCAGAACCAGTTTCGTCATCATATTGGCGCGACTTATGTAGCAATCGAAAATGTTAAAATAGTGGGTTATGCAACAATTGCTGCAGGTCATATCGAGATTGAAAATCTTCCAAAAAACAAGAGGCAAAAGTTACCAAATTACCCATTGCCTATACTTCGTCTTGCTCGTTTGGCAGTAGCTAAAGAAGCTCAAGGTAGTGGAGTTGGCCGGCTGCTTCTTCGTGTAGTATTTGAGATCGCTGGTAATATGGCTAAAACGGTTGGATGTATCGGAGTGGTTGTTGATGCTAAAGACGACGCAATTACTTTTTATCAGCGATATGGTTTTGAACCTTTTAATGTTATTGAAGGTGCATTAGAGAGTCGACCTCAGACTCTACCGATGTTTCTACCTATTGGCGCAATTCCTTATTCCCCCTTGTCAGCTTAAATTTTAAATGGTAGGCGCCTTGCGGTAATTTAAAAAATTGCAGGCGAGGTTTAAAGCAAACGAAAAGGCGCAAATTATAAGTAGATCATAAGCAGATCAAGTGTCGCAAATTGCTACATTTACAAGTTACGAAAGTGTCGCAAAATGCGACATATAAAAATTAATAATCTCGTAACTATACGAAATTATTAAAAAGCCATAGTTGGCCTAAAGTTTGCTTGCAATGCCAAGCGAGGCACTTTTAAAAATTAACCCGCCTCAAGAGGGTGAGTGCAATGCATAAACAATTATTTAAGTTGTCATTATTTTTAACTTCAGGTTTTCGCGCTGTCGCGACTTCGCGACTTCGCTAAGCTAACCTTATGCTCACGCAGTATTCATACAATAATATTATTAAGTGCTGCGATGTTTATCCCAGGTTGTTTAGCGCAAAGTGAAAAATATCAAGAGCTTGAATGCGTTCAAGGTGATTCAAGCAAAGTTTGTCCTCAAGGTCAGGTTTGTTTAGATGATAACAAATGCCATCAGCTTTGTTATGACGACCCTACGATATGTG
>JAFGEK010000137.1 GCA_016931625.1 Deltaproteobacteria bacterium
CAGTTAAAAAAATGAAGATTTAAAGAACAGAGAACTTGAAACTGGGAATTTGAAGTGAGAGTTTATTCGTAATCATGTCTAATAATTAGAAACTAAGTTGTTGTTTCTGGCTTCCACTTAATACTGCAACCGACACTGGGTTTTTGATGAAAGTGAATTGGTTGGCCATTAAGCACAGCATCTACTGCAGCGCGTAAATCATTACCTAAAATTGGTTTGCCGTTACCAGGGCGGCTATCATCAAATTGCCCACGATAGACAAGTTTGCGTTTGTTATCGAATAGATAAAATTCAGGAGTGCAAGTTGCATTAAATGCTTTAGCTACGTTTTGCGACTCATCATAAAGATAAGGAAATATATAACCAGCTTCTCGTTTTTCAATAACCATTTTTTCAGGGCTATCATCTGGGTAAGCTTCAGCGTCATTAGCATTAATGGCAATGATGCTAATATGCTTTGCATAATCTCTGCCAAAGACTGCGAGCGCCGCGCGGATATGTTTTACATAAGGGCAGTGATTACAGATAAACATTACTAAAAGTGGTTGTTTTACTGAAAAATCATGGGGTCCAATTAAATGACCGTCGGTGTCAGGAAGATTAAAATCTGGACAAGGTGTACCAAGTGCCAACATAGCTGAAGGTGTAATAGCCATGATTTTCTCCTAGACTAATGTATTTAAGATAAGTCGAAGATTGGCTATTGTCATTAAATCAAAAAAAAATAATTACATAACGGCACTTAATAAAATGATGATTAAATTAATGAGTGAGATTGCTTTACTCTAAATAAATACATGTGGAGATCTTTATGTACAGCACAAAAGCAATTATCTTAGCGCTAATACTAAGTAGTTTTTTTACAAGCGTTTTTAGTGTTGCGTGTAATCCTCCGCAAAAAAAGGAACATCAAAAAGCCATGAATGTTTCTGAAAAACAACGTTTAGCTGAATTGCAAAAAAGACTAACCCCGCAACAATATGCTGTTACCCAAGAAGATGCAACCGAACCACCATTTAAGAATGCATATTGGGATAATCATCAACCAGGCATTTATGTAGATGTGGTAACCGGTGAGCCTTTATTTAGTTCTTTAGATAAATTTGATTCAGGTACAGGTTGGCCAAGTTTTACTAAGCCGATTAATAACCGGATTATTAAAGAAAAGGCCGATAATAAATTATTTATGCAGCGTACCGAAGTGCGTGCAGCATCAAGTGATTCTCATCTGGGTCATGTATTTGAGGATGGGCCGGGGCCGAGCGGTTTGCGCTATTGTATTAATTCAGCAGCATTGCGATTTATCCCCGCAGAAAATTTAGTTGCAGAAGGTTATGGAAAATTTGCTCATTTATTTACCAAAAAACAAAGTGATCCTAAAACTAAAGAAGCCAAAGTTAATCCGGAGACAGCAATTCTGGCGGGCGGATGTTTTTGGGGGGTCGAGGATATAATTCGTAACCTACCTGGAGTTATTGCTACTGAAGTTGGATACACTGGTGGTGACAGTCAAGATCCAACATATAATGATGTACATACAGGAAAAACCGGTCATGCTGAAGCAGTAAAAGTAGTTTTTGATCCTGCAGAATTAAGCTATAGTGAATTGCTTGATACATTCTTTAGATTGCATGATCCCACCACGAAAAATCAACAAGGTAACGATGTTGGTACTCAATATCGATCGGCAATTTTTTATTTTAACGATCAACAAAAACAAAGCGCTCAACAAGCGATACAACGTGCTGAAAGATCTGGACGTTGGCGCAATCCGATAGTAACGGAAATTGTACCAGCTAATAATTTTTATAAAGCTGAAGATTATCATCAAGATTATTTAGTTAAAAATCCTAATGGATATACATGTCATTACTTGCGAGATTGAAATTGGCTAATGAAGTTACATTTTAAATATTTTCATTAGTTAAAGCACAAATATTAGCGAAACCATTACTATAACAGCACAAAATAATAATGAAATAGGTATACCAATAATAGGCACTAAAAGTATACCAGTACAGAATGCGCCCAAGGCACCGCCGGCGAGATCTACAGCATATAATATACCAAGTGCTGTTTTATTAGTTTGAGATATTTGTATACTGGCAAAAGCAAAACTTATACCAGTATAGCTCCCAGCAATGAGTAACAATAATAGACTAATAATAAGGCTAAATGAAGCACCGTGTTGAATAGTATAAGCGCAGACGAAACATATTGCACAAAAACTAATTAATATAATATTTAATAGGCGTCGATTAACGTAGGCATTTTTTGATAATAATATAGTGCCTAAAGCGATTCCCATCATAAACATAGTCAATAAGATGCCGATATCTTGAAATAATATGCCTTGTTTAATTTGATAGTTAACAGTTGTTATAGCTTCAAACACCATACCGGCAAAACCAGCACAAAATGCAAGGGCAAGATAGCGACCTACTTTTTGATGGCGTAAAAATAGAGATAAGCCCAAAAATAAACTAATGAAACATATTGATACGACAATAACCAGGTGATGTTGGCTAAACATGTTGTGTAAATCTAATAGAAAGTTACTTTGGCTCAGTTGTTCTAGCCAAACCAGAGAATTATAGTGATAAGAAATTGGGAGTGTATCGCTATTGGCGGTGACAGTTGTTAATTTTGCTAGCTTATTTATGGCGATAAAACGGTCATTTTCATATAAGTAGTGAACTAAAGCAGAAGGTGTCGCATTACTTTGAGGATTTAAGAGTTCTAAATGTTGCGAAAGTATAGCGGCATTACGTATTAATGGTTTATTGCTACCTATTAGAATTGCAGTGTCACCTGGCAATATAACAATATCATTAAAAGCTAGCTGCAAGGCGTGTGTAACACTTGCAAGCAGCTTGGCCTGGAAAGCGGTATAAAGGTTGGCGGCGCCAGAAAGACGTAAGGCAATTACACCGCCGGATTTCAAGTGACGCGCACAGATATCAAAAAACTCTTGAGTATAAAAACGATTGCTTTGCCCAGAAGATGGGTTAGGTGCACCGACAATTATTACATCGTATTTATCGCTTTGCTTAATATAATTTCTTGGATCAGCGATAGTGAATTGAACTTGATCACTTTTAAAATAATTTTGTATTGCAATTGGCAAATGCGGCACGGTCGTATTAAAAAATAATTTATCGAGTTCTACTGCAACAGCTTTATGCGGATTAAAACGCATAGTTTGTGAGAGTAGTGCACCACCGGCATCGCCTAAAATTAAAAAAGTTTTGGAAAGTTTTCGTTGAATGCCGGCAAGAGTTACAAATATTTCAGCTTCAGGGTCATGATCGATATATGATAATGTATCATTAATATATAATGAATATTGATTGTCGTTTTGCGTTAAGGTTAATCGGCCATAAGCAGAATCATGAGTAGATACTAAGTTTGTATGAGTACGCCTGATAAGAAAAGTATTTAACTCAGGGCTAAAAGGCAATGACAATAACGTAATTATTAATATTAAAATAGTAGCAATTACTAAGCGTTTTATATTAGCCAAATTATGTAAAACTAACACCGCAAAAAAGGCAAGAAAGATAGTAATTATGGCAAGAGCAAGATTGCTTATCCCGCGTAGTATTAAAAGTGTTGATAAGGCACCGCCCAATAACGCACCAATGCTTTCTATTGCATAAGCGCGCGCAAAATTCCCACCTGCTTGCATAAATAATCTAGCTGAAAGTTGAAATAATATACCACAACTAATTGCAACTGGGGCAATTATTAATAATGTGCTTATAAGTTGAATTGAAATTGGTAAATAGCTGCCAGGAATATCAGCAAAAAGTCTGCGTAATTCATGCGTTAAAGGTAACGTAATAATTATGGCATAAGCTGAAAAAATAAAAACATATTCAAGGTATCGACGCGTGGTAATATTACGAGAAAATAACATTGCACCCAAACCAGTGCAAAATAACCATGTGCCTAAACCAAAAATATAAATAAGCTCGACACCATAGGCGGCAACGTGTAATTCACGTAGCAGTACGACTTGCATTAACAGTGAAAGTATTCCAGTGAAAATAAGGGCAAACATTTTTTATGAAAAAACGCCAGCAATCTGCGTGTTGCAAAATTTGCAGCGATTGCCATTAAGATTACTAGCTTTAATGAAAAAGCCGACACGTTCAATAATTACTTTGTTACAATTTGGGCAGTAAGTATTATTTCCAGGGTGTCCAGGCACATTACCGACATAGGCATAATGAATGCCTTCACTTAACGCGATAGCTCGAGCACGATCTAAAGTGGCTATTGGAGTTGGCGGCAAATTTACTAGCTTATAATCAGGATGAAAACGTGAAAAATGAATTGGCACATCGCGTCCCAAGTACGTTACAATCCACTTAGCTAAACCTTTAAGCATTGCATCGCTATCATTTTGAGTTGGTATTACAAGATTAACTAATTCAAGATGACGATTTCGTTTGCGAACTTGCTCAATACTACGAAGCACGGCGTTTAAATCAGCTTGAGAAAGTTTTTGATAAAATTCTTTACTAAAACCTTTTAAATCAATCTTGATTGCATCAAGTACATCACAAAGTTCGTTAAGAGGTTCTTTGGTCATATAGCCACAGCTAATTAATACTGAATGAAGACCTTTACTGCGCGCCGCACGAGCAATGTCTGTCATATATTCGATAAAAACTGTAGGTTCATTATAGGTGAAAGCAATAGTTGGAGCGTTAATGGTTTTTGCGTTATCAACTATTTGTTTTGGTGGGGTATAGCTTACATTATAATCCTCAGGACGAGCTTGTGATATTTGCCAGTTTTGACAAAATTGGCAACGTAGTGGGCAACCGGAAGTTGCCAAAGAATATGCCAGACTACCGGGATAAAAATGATATAATGGTTTTTTTTCTATCGGATCCACATGAGTAGTAATTGGCCTACCGTAAACCAATGTTTTTAAAATACCATTATCATTATAACGAGAGTTACAACGTCCACGATTAAAAGGAGCAATTAGACATTGATTAGCACAGAGAACACAACGAACTGAAAGACTATTTTTATGAGGAGATTTTTTCGCATCAAATGATGCATTATCATGGCAGCTAGTACAATTACCTTCGTCATTCTGGGCAATATAATATCTTGCTTTGGGCGATGTAGCGATTAGTTGACTTAATGTGCCAGCAGCTATCGCAGTTTCACAAATATTAGCAATAGAATTTAGGCTAGGGGTGCCAGCAATAAATGCACTAGTGCCTAATCCCTTTTGCAATATTTTAGACAAAAAGCGTCGCCGTGAATATGCTGATCTCGTCATGCAAAACTCCCGCGGCTTTTTAATGTGACATTTGTTTTAAGTGTTTTTCACTAAATACCTGTGCAGTGAATACTTCAAAACTTGCTTGTGGTGATTGCCAAGCGTCGTTTGAAAGACCGGCTTTTAATGATAAATATTGTAAAGTAGTTAGTTGATCCCAACCTTGTTCAGGAGCTACTTGTGGTAAGAATACCGCTCGTCTACCTAAATAGTTTAATATAATACCATGTTTACCTATTTTAAAATCTAAAGGCTGAGCGATTTTTTGTGGTGAGCTTAAAATACTGATTTCTATGTCAAGATCAGATAATTCATTGAGAGTTACAGAATTAAAACGAGGGTCATCTAACGCTGCAGATATCGCATTATCACGAATATCTTGCCATAATGGCAAAATTGGCATGATATGACCTATACAGCCACGCAATTTACCAGTTTTAGTTAAGGTTACAAAAGTGCCATATTTTTGGTGCCAAACAGCATCATCGGGCACGCCAAGTATTGTAGCCGAAGGTGGATTTTCATGAGCAAGAACTAGAGAAAGTGTTTTACGAGCAATTGCTAATGCTAGCTGTTGTTGTTTGATATCAAGTATATTATCAGAAGAATCGTTATGGGCTAATTTTGAGGCGCTAGGCCAACCTGATGGCAAACTATATGCATAGGCGAGATAGCTTACAGAATTTGTATAATCGCCTAACATATGTCCACTAGTATCGAAGGCTAATCTTTTACTATGAATATTTTGAGGTAATAAACCTAATAAAATTAAAATAGCCTCACGTCCACAAATGGTATCATGGGTTGTTTTTATATGTTTAGTAAAAGCATCTGCATTAGGAGTGCTTAATGCGATAGTAGCTTTATCTGCAAGATTTTGTAATTGTTTTGGAATGTCAGATGTGAAAGGCAAAAAGCCATAGTTATTACCATAATGGGTGAAATCACTACTTACTATTACAAGATCATCAGGTTGTAGCAATTGTTTAATTGTAGCAGAAATATTTTGACTATTCTCAATAGAGCCAATAGTACCCACCACTAAAGGGATTATTTTAACCCCTGGTGCAACTTTAGCTATAAAAATAGTCTGCATTTCAATACTATGTTCCGACTCATGAACATTATTAGGGCCATTAAATTCATGATGTTTTCGTAAAAGCTCTACTGCGGTTTGATCAATTTGCAAATCTCCAAGCGGGGTTGCATAAGCTTGTAGATCACTGGCAGGTAAGGCAATACCGTTGAAAGCAGCTCGATGTGAAGGGCCTAAAATAAAAATTCGCTTGGGCGGATGCTGACGTATATGAGCATATACATGCGCTGCGACTTTGCCACTAAAACGAAGACCCGCGTGTGGCACGATAGCTGCAACCAGCGTACTCGAAGAAAAACTAAGTGAAACTTCTGCGAGATATTGTTCAAGAATCGAATTTAACTCAGCAGCAGTTTCTGGGTACCAACTACCAGCATATTTAGCAATACGTGTATGACCACTAGGTTTAATTTTAGATGATGATTCAGCTTCTGAATTTTTATAAGAACATGCCATAGCTAAAAAGACCGTTAGAGTTAGTAACCAATGACGCATAAAAGAAAATGTTAACAACGATGTAGCTAACATTGCGCTATATTGCCTTGATTTTAAAAATAAAGAAATGCAAAAAGCTATTATTAGCGATATCCCCTAATTATTTGCGTTTGAACAAACGGGCTATTAGGCCACCAAATCCTGATTGCGGTTGCCCATATTTTCCTGTTCGCATATGGATTAAGCGTAGTTCACGTGCAGCATCTGGATTATTTGGATTTAGTTCAAGAGCTTTAATAAAATATTTGCGAGCTTCTTCGCTATGACCTTCAACACGAGCAATACGACCTAAAAAATCATAGGCGATATCTTGGCGTTCACGAATTTTTAAACCTTGCTTGATATGTTCTTGTGCTTGTTGTGCTGCTTCACTTCCTTTGGCGCAATACAAAGCATAGCCAAGATAAACCCAAAATTCAGCTTCGCCTCTATTTAATTCAACGGCTTTTAAAAGAAGCGGATAAGCTTGCGCTGCTTGACCACGACGTATAAGTGTTTGGGCTTTGGTAAATAAAGTTTCAGCTTCAAAGATTTCACCTGGATCTGTGGGTAATCCTTGTGCGTGTCGATCAATCACATAGTCATAAGCTTTGCGCTGTTCAGGGTCGATTAATATTCGGTGTGCTTCACTAATACGAAGAAAAATTTCTTCGACCTTATTTTTTGCATCTTGATCAATATTTAAATTTGCAAAACGGTCAACATGCCATTTTTTGGCCAATTCAAAATATACTTTACGAATGTCATTTACTGAAGCTTGGCTATTTATGCCTAAAATTTCGTAGAAATTTTGCGAGGCAGTATTCTCAATTTGTTTATTTATATTATTAATAATCCGCATTAGTTCAGAATCATTTGATTGCATTGAAGGTATTATATTTTCTGTAGGTTGCTCTATGTTAGTATGTATAACTGTTTCTGCCGTAGGGTTTGCGGTTTCATCAGTTTTTGAAAGACCATCTAAAAATAATAACGCGGCAATAGTGCGTTGATGAGCCAACGAGGCTATGTGAGTTAATTCGCTAATTTTCATACTATTGGCAGTTATAGTAATATCTGGTGCACCGATTTGGCGACAAGCATTTAAAATAGTATCAAATTTAATATTCTTTTTAACCAATAGATCTTTACGGGCCTGCCATACTTCAGCAAGCTGGCTTTCACTCATTGAAGTGATAATTGCGACAAGGGCTTCACCTATAGGGTCAACTATCTCATCATTCGGCGCAATATTTTCAGAAGAGAATTGACAAATGCCTGATAGAGCACATGCCAACGAACGTAATACTAAAATTAGACAATCATGCTTATCTAAACCCGGACATGATGAGTGACGAAGTTTATTAGGCCG
>JAFGEK010000138.1 GCA_016931625.1 Deltaproteobacteria bacterium
AATCTTATATTTAAAAGCATAAAAAAGATCTCTCACTACGTTCGAGATGACACCCATGTTTCGCCAGTATTTATTGAGAACTTACATAATACCCAATCAATAGAAATAAAGGCTCGATCCCTTCAACTCTTCATCGAATTTAAAGATAAACAATTAATAAAACGAGAAGACGCTGGTGATAATAACACTTTCGAATATGGCTCAATGAATGAGTTTAATTTATGGGCATACCAAGAAGCCGCCAAATCGATGCCTGATTATATGTGTAATAATAAAGCCTATCGCACAGCTGAACTTATTGCTCATTATCAACAAAATAAACAAAATGACCAGGCAATGGGGCTTTATAATGATCTCATGCACTGGATATTATCTCCAGCACTGCTGATATCAAAAACTAAAATACATGCTATCGCATATTGTTTAATGATTTTAACTCGTTGCGATATAGATCGAATGCCTTTGATTGATGCTCTTGAAGATGACATTAAGAAAAATTTTCAATTTTATTCGCATGATGATTGGATACTTCTTGGGAAAATAATTCGTAGTCACTGCGATATTAACAAAGATGAACGTGAAAACAAGGTGATACAATTTTACAACAGTCTTCCTGGTGTTTCTGAAAATCTACAAACAATTAATAAAAAAGATTTTGAATCCTGGGGCTATCCACAGTAACTTTAAATATTTTAAATATAATTCCAGCTGCATAGTGGTAGCATATATCTCCTGATTAAATACATCGGCGACATTGGTGCCTCGCACACTATATTTGTTGGATGACGAAATGATCTCTTAAGTGGTTAAAAGTTAATATGCATTACTGGATTCTCATTTGGTCCAGTCCTCAATTTTCAAACCTGAAACTCTTGAAAATTCATCGGTATTTGCTGTCAATACAATTAAACCGAGATGCCGTGCCTGAGCGGCAATGAGAAGATCATTGCCACCGATAACCTTTCCTTTTGATTCCAAATCCGCACGAATATCTCCATATTCAAATGCATCGGCACTGGTAAAGTCAAGAAGTTCAAAAGAAGAGAGCATTTTGATTACCGCATTGGTATTACGTTCAACCCGTCTGCTTTTCCGGGCACCGTAGATTAATTCCGCAACTGTGATGGAAGAGACACCGAATTGTCGGCTATCTCTCCGGGTAAACTTTCGCTCCAATTGTAATGATTTTGAATTCAACAGATAAATCAAAATATTGGTATCCACCAGATATTTCATACCAGCTTCACTCTCCTGGTATCCGGTCGGATATCAGTCACTTCTGGAAAATCTTCGGCCTCTTTGACACCTTCTTTAAAATTTGCCCACGGATCATCTTTCGGTACGATTATCAGAACATTTCCGATCCGGTTGAGTTGAACCGAGTCCGTTTTCAACCGGTACTCTTTCGGTAACCTAATTGCCTGGCTGTTTCCCGATCTGAATATTTTCGCTTCAATCATAAAAATCTCCTGTATATATTAAAGTATATACATTTTAATAATCGAATACAATAGACACGATTCAGAATTGTTACCGATTAAGAATAAGCAAAAAAATTGGTGCCAGACACCAATGCCAGGGACACCAATGCCAGGACACCAATGCCAGTCGCTGTTTGATTCCTATTTTTAATTGACATTATCAAGGGTGGCTTATTGCCCATAAAATATTTTTACTGGTTGTCCATAACTAACAACCGCTATATCGGGATGAGTATCGCCATTAAAATCTGCAACCACGACCCCAAGGGGATCATCTGCAACTACTTTTGGTTCTGAGGCATGTAGAGTGCCCTCAACGGCTTGCACAAAAACTTCAAGTCGGCCACTGCCGGTCTCGTTTCCCTGAGTAAGCACAAGAACATCAGCAATATCATCATCAGTAACATCAGCAATCGCAACTGCAGTCGGTGCGCCGCTCAGTGCCATAGTAGCGGGCGAATTAAATGAAAACTCTCCATCTTGAGATAGAAATACCACAAGTTGATTAGCTCCTTGATTGGCTGCTTCACTTTCCGAAACATTTGGTACAGCTTTAGTAACAACTACATCAGTTCGATCATCCAAATTCACATCACCTATGGCAATAGCTGTAGGTGTACCACCTACCTTCAATGAAGTGATTTCACTATCGAGATTATTAGCATTGCCTTTTAGAATACTGGCTCTTTGCTCTATAGCAACCACCACATCGCCAAAATTATCACTTGCATTTATTGGTGCTGCTGCAATTGCCACCGGCTTACTTGTAAGCGTTATATTTATAGGGCTTAACCGGGTTTGCACTGCTTGCGTATTTGTAGAAAAAGTGAATAACTCTAAAAGGTTCTGCTCTTCTTGTGCCTCGGCAGTAATTAAATCGCTTGGGGATGCTCCATCGAGATCAAAAGCAGCTAAAGCGTGCGTCATGGTGATTAAGTCATATGTTGCCGCAGACGAGAAATCGTTAGTGTTTGTAACGATAATTTCAAGAATAGATGACAGCGCTGTTGTTCCTTGGCGTGCAACTGCAAAATCAATAGAACCATCACCATTAAAATCGGCGATCGCCATCGTGCGAGGTTGCGAATTAAGTTGCACTTGACGTGGTGTATGAGAAATAGTGCTTCCCCCTAGCCAGATATTAATTGCCGCTGGATATTCATTTAAAACGATAAGATCCGCAATTCCGTCTTTATTTATATCACCTGCTCCAATTGCTAAAGCTCGCTCAACATTAATATTAGCAGGAGTACTTACTATAAAGGTTTCGCCAGGATTGCTGGCAAATTCTAACGTTAATTGCGGCAATAAAACCGGATCAAGATTTTGCGGATGAGCATAAGCGCTAATTATCATTACACCAGCATTATTGGTTTGCACATAACCCCGTGTTATCCCGTTTTCATCAGTTTGCGCGCTTGGTTGTACAATTGTTGCCTGTTCTGCTGATAAAGTTACGGTATAACCTACTAACGGCGAATGAGCTTCGTTTGAATTGTATAATTGGATCTCAATTTCAATCGGTACTCCCAATGGCAAATTTGTCAAACGCCGAGGTTGTAATTCACCGGTTAAATAGGGGCCGCCAACTGCCAAAGGCTGCGAGCTACAGCCCTGCATAGATAAATTGGCTGTCAGTAAAATTACTGAAACAGCGGCACTTAAGAAATAGTGCGTTCTATGCATGATCACCTCCTTACAAGGTGGTTAAGCTAATCTTAAAAAAAATTACCTCTCATTAAATATTATTGTAATCGCCATTGCGAAATTACTCCATGCCTGTAAAAAAGTACCCTTGCGGATAATCGTTGCAAGTCTTTTGTAAGATGGGCAAAACTTCCGCACTACCTGGGTTGGTTTTGGGGTTGGTTTTGGCTCTAATTTAAAAGGCTGCCCCGGGTTTAACGACTCTTTTTTGGAGGTTTTTTTATGGCATTAGTATCTATGCGCCAATTGCTTGATCACGCCGCCGAAAATGGCTACGGCGTCGCCGCTTTCAATGTTAATAACATGGAACAGATCCAAGCCATTATGGAAGCTGCCCGCGAAACCGAAAGTCCTGTCATCGTGCAGGCAAGCCGCGGTGCCCGCAGCTATACCAATGACAATTTCTTACGCCATTTGATGCTTGCCGCAGCTGAACTTTATCCAGAGATCCCAGTTGCAATGCATCAAGATCATGGTAATTCACCAGCTACTTGCTATACTGCAATCGCTCAAGGCTTCACTTCGGTCATGATGGATGGTTCGCTGTCAGCTGACGGTAAAAGCCCATCTACTTATGCATATAATGTCGAAGTGACTAAAAAGGTCGTAGATGTTGCCCATGCCATTGGTGTTGCGGTTGAAGGTGAGCTTGGCACTCTCGGTGGTATTGAAGATGGCCATGGTGCTGGTCTAAGTGCTGAACAAGCTTTATCACACTTAACCGACCCTGATCAGGCTGTTGAATTTGTCAAAGCTACAAACGTCGATGCTCTTGCGGTTGCTATTGGTACTTCACATGGTGCTTATAAGTTCTCGAAAAAACCTACTGGTGAAGTATTAGTCATGACCCGTATTGAAGAAATTCATAAGAGATTGCCAAACACCCACTTGGTTATGCACGGTTCATCTTCAGTACCACAAGATCTACAAGATCTCATCAATAAGTACGGTGGTCAAATGAAGCAAACCTACGGCGTGCCTGTTGAAGAAATTCAACGTGGTATTAAACACGGCGTACGTAAGATAAATATTGATACTGATAATCGTATGGCTATTACTGCGGCTATTCGTAAGGTCTTTACTGAAACCCCAGAAAAGTTCGACCCACGCGATTACTTAAAACCTGCACGCGCCGAAATGAAAAAAGTATGTATCGCCCGTATGCAAGCTTTTGGCCAAGCTGGTCAAGCATTAAAAATTAAAATCAAGCCATTATCTGAAATGGCGGCTAGCTATAAATAGCGTGAGTATAATAGCTACAATAAATATTTAAGCTAATGTCGTCCGCGGCTTAATTAATTAAGTCGCGGACGGTTAATAATATTTATATTTATTATAAAAAGCCGTTGATAAGCACATTCATGCATCCATTATTAAAAATCGCAGATAAATTATCACAAGATCTTAGCAAGTTATCATTCGCTGAGCCTGTAAGTCATATTTATAATCCGCATATTTATGCACGACGACCTTTTGCACGTTACGTTGAAATGTACGCAAATTCGCCGGTAGAGGTTTTGTTGCTTGGCATGAATCCAGGCCCATTCGGTATGACCCAAACAGGTATACCTTTTGGTGAAGTAGTCTCGGTACGCGATTGGTTAGGCATCATCGCAAAAGTAGACCAACCAACAATAACACATCCTCGTCGTCCCATTGAAGGCTTTGATTGCCCACGCAGTGAGGTTAGTGGAGTTCGATTATGGGGTTGGGCAAAACAAACGTTTAAAAATCCGAAATCTTTTTTTAAAAAGTTTTTTGTTGCGAACTACTGCCCTTTAGTTTTTATGGAAGCATCAGGACGCAATCGCACTCCTGATAAACTTGCCCGCCTTGAGCGTGATGCTTTATTTAAAATTTGCGATGCTGCTTTAGTTGAAATTGTTGCCTATCTTAAACCCCGCTATGTCATAGGGGTAGGTGCTTTCGCGCAAAATCGCGCGCAACAAGCTCTGGCAAATAACAATGTAAATATTGGCAGTATATTACATCCTAGCCCAGCAAATCCTTTAGCTAATCGAGGTTGGAGTGAAGCTGCAAGTAAAGCTTTAGCGACCTTAGGTATTACTTGAATTGGTTTACATCCTCCCGACTTTTAGCAATTAATTCTGCGGGTGTATATGTCCATTTAAGCTGGCCGGTACCGGCAGCAATGCTACCTTCAAATTCAATACAAGCCATACCACCGGGTGGAAATAGAATTTCTCGACGAGTGTACGGAACAACCAATCCAGATGCGACATCTGTCAAATCTGGAGCGTGACCAACTATTGCAACAGTTTTGCCGCCATCAATATTACGAAGCAATTGCATTAATGAATCCAGAGTAGCGCCAGGTGCTAATACATTTTCACAAAGTGGATGAATACCATTACCTAATGCTTTGGCAAGAACATCAGCCGTCTCTAAGGCACGCATAAGAGGACTGGTAAGCACTAAATCAAGACATACAGAAAGAGATTGCAATCCTTCACAGCAAACACGTAACTCGGCATAACCTTCTTCGGTTAAATGACGACTTGAGTCTGGCCGACCTAAAGCACTTTCAGCCCGACCGTGGCGCACCAGCAATAACGTTATTGTTTCAGTATTCTCAATCATCGATAAACTCCGTCAAATGCTCTACTATTCTTCGCGATTTTCTTCATCGCGCTCTTTGGCATGACGTAATGCATCTTCAAAGGGACGACGATCTTCGCGAACATTTGTTGGACGAGGAGGCGGCCCTAAACCATAGGTTGCCGCCATCATCGCATCTTCTGCACTTGAACTAACAAACTCACTTTGATCAGATGGCAACTCGTTAGTTTCGTCAGGCAAACGGTCGAGTTCCCAACCTGGGGCACTATCATCACTAGGTTGAGCAAGAGATGCTTGCTCTGCTGCTCTAATTTGTGCGGCTTTTTGCTGTAAACGGTCACGCAATATTTTAGCAGTGTTATTAGATGTTGATAAATCAGTGAGTATACCTGCATTTTCGTTGATAATTACACTATCTGATACTATCGACGAATCCGCTAATGGATCTTTAGGCAATATTGGTGGCGATACATTAGATATAGATGGAGCTATTGAAGCATTAGCGGCAACTTGCGATGCGCTTGCATTATGCAATTCATCAGCTAAAACTGCAAAACCAGCTTGAGCTATTTCTGCTATAAATGACGGTGGTGCCATAGGTACCAATGCCGAAGGTAATGGCGCGATACCTGTAGAAAATAACAAACGAGGTTGGTATCCAGATTCAACCAAGGCAATCTCTGCAACTTCAACTACTTTTGTGTTGGGAATATCATTAACTACAACCACCATATCAATTGCGGTTAAAACTTGTAGTGGGGCTGGTGTAGCATGATTGTGATCTAACGCTGCTTCAAAACGCATTAACGCTTTAGAGAGATTACGCGCCTCAAGCCATGCAATAACACCGCAATGTTTACTTAATAAATTAATAAGCTGTGTAGGTGGTAATGACCAACTAGCTATACGATCAGCACCGTAACAAGTAATAGCATTAGCATCATTACTATGTGGCCAAGTTATAGGCACGGCATCATAGTCTCCCCCTATAACCATAGGCCGTTTGCCATCCGCTGCTAAAGCCATAAGCAATTGCAACGATCCTAGATATGGGCCGATAATTAAAACATTGCGCCCTATAGCAAGAGTTGCGCTAAGTGTACGCGCAGCTAGTGATGAAATATAACCATCACGCACTAAATCATCACTACGTCGATCAGCACGTGCAGGGGCGTGCAATAACAATACCTCATTCATTGTGGTGGCTATTACACCATTTGCAAGTCTCAGTGTTCTTGTACCAATATTAGCAAGGGCCGCGTTATGTTGCGCTTCATCCCACACAATCATTGCTGGTGCTGTTCCTTGAGGGCGATCAATACTAACTGACCCAGCATACGCAACTAGCCTAGTTGGTTCAGCACTATTTAGTAAGTCAAGCAAAGGTTGCAGGACCTCAATTTGGCTTTCTTCTATTAGCATGCGGATCCCTACCGCGTGTTACCCGCTTGCATCAAGGGGTAAAACGCTAACTATAACAATTCTTGTGTAAAAACCAGGTGATAGCAGCAAACTAGCTGTTACCCCCAATACCCTGCTTTGCTATCTTTTGGCGGATGACCAAGAGCTCGTTCGATTTGCCGTGATAAGCGATACCAACGCTGTATTGCATTTTCAAGACGGTAATAATGCACAATATAGCCAAGTAATAATGCCAACAACAGCAAAGAGACAGCTCCCCATAATGCAGTTGCGGCATAAGCCGCACCAATACCTGCGATTAAAGTAAATAATGCTACTGCCAAGGTCACCAACAAATGTGCCAAACGCTCTGCTTGCAAATAACCAATTTGCCTTTGATGGTAATCAAAGACTACCTCATTAACTGTGGTATTAGATAAAGCCTGCAAAATACTGGTTTCGTGTTCGACGATAAAACGTTTCACGCTTTTACCCTCCAGTATCAATTTTGTGTTGAGTATAGCACTGAATCTTAATTAGGGGGTGTCCCTAAGTGCGGTTGTTAGCAACTAGATAATATTATTAGTGTCTGTCGATTTTATTGACAGTTCATTTCAAAAATCTAATGCAATTGCACTAGTATATTGCATTAAGTCTTAAACTTTAGTCTTGCGCTACAGCTTCACGACCGCGGTAATAACCGCACTTGCCACATACGCGATGAAGCGTCATTGGTTCGCGGCATTGTGGGCATGTTACCCAGTTGGGAGCCTCGAGGGCATCGTGTGAACGACGCTTACGTGTACGCGAGTGCGAATGACGTTTCTTAGGTACTGCCATAGTTAGCTCCTTAAATAGCCAATGACCATCTAATCTTGGCTGATGCAAATATCAAGGCTGCAAATTAATTAACTTTAATATTTTGTAAACCTTGCCAGCGAGGATCTATAGATGACACACAGTTACATTTTTTATCATTGAGGTTAACGCCACAACTTGTACATAACCCAGCACAATTCTCAGAACATACTGGATTCATAGGTAATTCAAGAAAAACCTCATCATGAACTATATTGCCCAAATCAATAATACCGTCTTCGTAAAGCGAAACTCCTATATCGTCCTCAGTCAGCTCACCTTCTGAACCAGAAGCTGGCTCACTGCCTGGTGGAAATAAAGTAACATCGATTTCAGTAGTAATCCCTAAATCAACGGGACTAAGACAGCGCACGCATTGACTAAGTAAACTTACCGATAATCGACCGCGAGCACGCACTACCTCATCGACCTTATCTAAACGCAAAACCAAATGGCCATTACGTTCAACACGAAAAGGTGAATCTTTACCGAGAGCTTGCTTGATCCACGAAGCACTTAGCTCCTCATCAAGATTGATGCCATCATCACCAATGCGATCGACTCTGATCTTAAGATCTGGCGATACCGCTCTGTTAGATTTATGTCCGTGCTTAGTATTCATGGTAAAGAGGCCGTCTACTAGGCAAGCTTGCAGCTTAGTGTCAATAGGAGAGTGATGCGAGATTTACGAGAAAAAGCTTTACCGTCGCTTATAAAACTGCTGCCACCTCAATCAAAAGTAATAGTGGCTACTAGTGGCGGTCCTGATTCTCAAGTTTTGCTTGATCTTCTCGGTAGCTTGGCCCCAAAACTGCAACTTAAAGCGATTTTTGCTGTGGGGGTTGATCACGGTTTACGAGCTAATGCTGGTAGTGAGTTAGATTTGGCTGAAAAACTTGCCAAGAAACATGGCATTACCTTTACACGCATAAAAACTCAAATAAATCGCAATGGTAATATTCTTACGAATGCACGACGTGGTCGCTATCAATTGCTGTTTAACCATGCCAAAACCATAGCTGCTGATCGCATCGCTGTGGCGCACACTGCAACTGATCAAGCAGAAACAGTATTATTTAATTTGACACGTGGAGCCAAACTTCATGGTGCTGGAGGTATACGTCCGCGGCTTGGTCTAATAGTACGTCCATTACTAGACATTACTCACGATGAAATTTTGGCATATCTGGCTAAATACCAAATTATTTATGCCGAAGACCCCTCTAATTCTGATCCACACCGAATGCGAGCACAAATGCGTGCTGCTGTCTTGCCCGCTTTGAAAAAATTAAATCGAGGATCAATTAATAACATTACCCGATTTGCTAAAAGAGCCCGACAAGATGAGCATCTTCTCATGCAGCTTGCTACTCGCCGGGCCAAAAAATTATCCAATAATAACGCTATATTAGAAGCTGCGAGGCATGGACCATTAGCTGAACGCACAATTAAAGCTTGGCTTAAATTATGTTGCGATGTTCGGGCTTTGCAAAGCGAAATATTACAAATAATATCTCTGCGCCAAAATGGAGCTATTGCAAATGTAGGTAAACATAAAGTAATGCGTTCACGTAATTATTTGTGGTTTCTTGAAATTACCCCAAAACCACAACAATTATTAGTACCTGGCTCAACCATCCTGCAACCCTGGGGACTTACTATTACCACTAAAATTGAAAGTATTGGGCCTCAAAACGATTTTCGCAATATTTTTAACAAACAAAGGGTTGCATTTGATGCAGATCGACTACATTTTGATTTAGTGGTACGTTATATGCAATTAGGAGATCGCTTTAATCCTTTTGGGAACCAAGGAACTACCAAATTGGGTGATTTTTTTAC